>CAWLBR010000093.1:0-9376 GCA_963855085.1 Gammaproteobacteria bacterium | reverse complement strand
AAGGTCAAAAAGCGCGTTCTGGTGGAGGAATCCGTCCAGGCTTTGAAGGCGGTCAGATGCCTTTACAGAAGCGTCTTCCTAAGTACGGCTTTACGTCGCGCTTGGCTGCAGTTACTGCAGAGATCCGTCTTTCTGAGTTAGATAAAGTTGAAGGTGGCGTTGTCACTATCGACAGCCTGCGTGCAGCTGGTCTGATCAACTGCAGCATCACCCGAGCAAAAGTATTTGCTTCAGGTGTGGTCACTAAAGCAGTAACGCTGCAAGGCATTGGAGCTACGAAAGGCGCTCTGGTTGCTATTGAAGCTGCTGGCGGAAAGGTAGAAGTCTAACAATGTCAAAGCCGGGAAACATGCCAGCAGGCAACACTAAAGGTTTAGGCGAGCTTTGGGCTCGTCTTCGTTTTTTGTTTGCAGCGATCATTATTTATCGCATTGGTACGCACATTCCCGTTCCTGGATTTGATCCGGATCGCTTAGCAGAACTGTTTACTCAGAATCAGGGTACTTATCTGGGTCTGTTTAATATGTTCTCTGGTGGCGCGTTAGAGAGAATGAGCATATTAGCTCTGGGCGTGATGCCCTACATCTCAGCATCGATTATTATGCAGCTGCTGTCAGCTACAGTGCCTGCGTTAGAACAGTTAAAGAAAGAAGGTGACAGCGGTCGCCGTAAGATTAATCAGTACACTAGATACGGCACAGTGTTCCTTGCCCTTATTCAGGGCACCGCGATGGCAGTTGGCTTCGCATCTCAAGGACTTGCCTACGAAGTTAACACCATGTTCTACATGGTAGCGATTTCGTCTTTAGTGGCTGGCGCAGTATTTTTGATGTGGCTTGGTGAGCAGATCACTGAGCGTGGTATCGGTAACGGCATTTCAATGCTTATATTTGCTGGTATCGTTGCAGGCATACCCGGTGCCATAGGTCAGGCTTTAGAGTCGGCCAGGCAGGGTGATTTGAATTCGTTGATCTTGGTGTTCGTGCTGCTTATCGCCGTCGCCGTAGTCTACTTTGTAGTCTTTATAGAGCGTGGTCAGCGTCGTTTGACTGTTAATTATGCGCAGCGTCAAGGTCGTCAGGCCTACAACGCTCAGAGCTCGCATTTACCGCTTAAGGTGAACATGGCGGGCGTTATACCGGCGATTTTTGCCAGTAGCTTATTGTTATTTCCAGCCTCTATTAGTCAGTGGTTTGGGTCTGCAACCAACGCGCCAGATTGGTTGCAGGATATTTCGTTATTAATAGGTCCGGGGCAACCACTCTATGTGTTGATGTTCTCGAGCTTGATTATTTTCTTCAGCTTCTTCTACACGGCGTTGATGTACAACCCAAGAGAAGTGGCTGATAACTTGAAAAAAGGTGGTGCTTATTTACCCGGGATTCGTCCTGGAGAGCACACTGCAAAATATATCGATAGTGTGACTACACGTTTAACATTGATCGGCGGTATTTATATCACCCTGATTTGTTTGATGCCTCAGTTCTTGAATGTGTACTTTAATGTGCCTTTCTACTTAGGTGGTACATCACTATTGATTGCGGTTGTTGTTTCAATGGATTTTATGGCTCAAGTGCAGTCACATCTAATGTCACAGCAGTATGATTCGCTGATGAAAAAGGCCAACCTTAAAACTGTTGGCCGTAAATAAAGAGGTGATGGCGTGAAAGTACGTGCATCGGTTAAAAAGATTTGTCGAAATTGTAAAGTGGTACGCCGTAAAGGTGTGGTTCGTGTCATCTGTAATGTAGAGCCGCGTCATAAACAGCGCCAGGGATAATCTGGTTGATTTTTGGTAGATCTATCGGTATCCTACCGCGCCTTTTCGCAGTGTTGCGGCAGGTTCGGAACTACTGATTAAAACCCTAGTATAAGTGGAGTAATGTGAATGGCCCGTATTGCCGGTGTCAACATTCCTGATAACAAGCACGCAGTGATCTCACTGACGTACGTGTTTGGTATTGGTCGTCCTACCGCCAGAAAGATTTGTGCGGATGTGGGCATTGCAGAAGACACAAAGATCGCTGCATTAGATGAAGCGCAACTTGATTTGTTGCGTGCTGCCGTAGGAACCAACGAAGTTGAAGGTGATCTACGCAGAGAAAACAGTATGAATATCAAGCGTCTGATGGATTTGGGTTGCTATCGCGGCCTTCGTCACCGTCGGAATTTGCCTGTACGCGGACAACGTACTAAGACGAACGCACGCACCCGTAAAGGGCCGCGTCGTCCCATTAAAAGATAATTCCTAGGAACGGTAATGGCAAAATCAGCAACTAAGACCACCCGTAAAAAGGTCAAGAAGACAGTAATCGACGGTGTCGCGCATATCTATGCGTCATTCAACAACACCATCGTTACTATCACTGACCGTCAGGGCAATGCACTTTCGTGGGCTACCTCTGGTGGTTCCGGTTTCCGCGGGTCTCGTAAGAGTACTCCTTTTGCTGCGCAGGTTGCAGCAGAGCGAGCCGGTGAAGCAGCAAAAGACTACGGTTTGAAAAACCTCGATGTTCAAGTCAAGGGCCCTGGCCCCGGTCGCGAATCAGCGGTCCGCGCACTGAACAATGCCGGTTATAAGATCACCAATATTACGGATGTGACGCCTGTGCCACACAATGGCTGTCGTCCACCCAAAAAGCGTCGCGTGTAAGAGAGAAAGAGAATGGCTAGATATCTTGGACCAACTTGTAAATTGTCACGCCGTGAAGGAACAGATTTGTTCCTCAAGAGTGGCGTTCGACCTCTAGAATCTAAATGTCGTGCAGATAGCGCACCTGGCCAGCATGGTCAGCGTCGCGGTCGTTTGTCTGACTATGGTGTTCAGCTGCGTGAAAAGCAGAAAGTACGTCGTATCTACGGTGTATTGGAAAAGCAGTTCCGCAACTATTACAAAGATGCTGCGCGTCAGAAGGGCAACACAGGTGAGAATCTGTTAACTCTGCTCGAGCGTCGTCTCGATAACGTTGTTTACCGTATGGGCTTTGGCTCTACACGTGCCGAATCGCGCCAGCTGGTTGCTCACAATTCAATTGTGGTCAATGGTCAGAAGGTCAACATTCCCTCTTTCAAAGTTCAGGAAGGTGATGTTGTTGGTCTGCGTGAGAAGTCCAAGAAGCAGTTGCGTGTTCAAACTGCTCTGCAGTTGGCAGCACAACGTGGTGAAGTTGAGTGGATGAACGTAGATAGCAGCAAGATGGAAGGCACGTTTACGCGCAATCCAGATCGCGCTGATCTGCCAGCCGAGATCAACGAAAACCTGATCGTCGAACTATACTCGAAGTAATTTTTGAGATCACACGGGTAAAAATATGCAAAATTCTGCGAACGAATTTCTGACGCCACGTAACATCGACGTCACGTCTTACAGCCCTACTCACGCCAAGGTTGTCTTGGAGCCGCTAGAGCGCGGATTCGGACACACTCTTGGTAATGCGCTACGTCGCATTCTGCTCTCTTCAATGTCTGGCTGTGCCATCGTTGAAGTTGAGATTGAAGGTGTAGAGCACGAGTACAGTGCTATCGAAGGTGTCCATGAAGATGTTATGGGTATCCTACTGAACCTTAAGGGTGTTGCAGTTGTGATGGAAGGTCGTGATGAGACCACTGTTTCGCTTAGCGTTAAAGGTCCTTGTGTTGTAACTGCAGCGGATATCGAAGTTGATAGCCATGTTGAGGTTATTAACCCAGACCATGTGATTGCTACTATTTCTGACAAGTGTACTTTGAACATTCAGCTCAGAATCGAACGTGGACGTGGTTACCAGCCGTCTGATGCAAGAATCTCTGATGAAGAGAATCGCACTATTGGCCGTCTGCAGTTGGATGCATCCTTTAGCCCGATTCACAAAGTTTCTTACAGTGTTGAAAATGCCCGCGTTGAGAACCGTACGGATCTCGATAAGTTGGTCTTGGAACTTGAGACTAATGGCACTATAGATCCAGAAGAGTCTATCCGTCGCGCTGCGACTATCTTGCAACAGCAGATGGCCGTGTTCGTGAACTTGGAAGGCGAAACTGCTGCTGAGCCAGAAGAGAAAGAAGAAGAGATCGATCCAATCCTGTTACGTCCGGTTGACGATCTTGAGCTGACTGTACGTTCAGCTAACTGTCTCAAAGCAGAGAGCATTTATTATATTGGTGACCTTATTCAGCGCACAGAAGTTGAGCTGTTGAAGACACCAAACCTCGGCAAGAAGTCCCTGACTGAAATTAAAGATGTCTTGGCTTCACGCGGTCTTTCTCTGGGCATGCGCCTTGAGAACTGGCCACCAGCCAGTCTGAAAAGTGAACGCGAACTCGTTTAATTGATCTTTTAAGGTCGTTTAATAACAAGTTGGTATACATCATTGCTGAGAAAGCAACGAATTAAGGAATAAGAACATGCGTCATCGCTATAGTGGCCGCAAGCTAAATAAGACCGGCACTCACAAGAGAGCTATGTTCCGTAACATGACTGCTTCATTGATTGAGCACGAGCTGATTAAAACCACTCTGCCCAAAGCCAAAGAGCTACGTCGTTTTGCAGAGCCATTCATCACTCTTGCTAAAGAAGATAGCGTCGCTAATCGTCGCTTAGCTTTCGACCGTCTGCGTAACAAGGCAACAGTCGGCAAGCTCTTCACTGATCTGGGTCCGCGTTTCCTCGAGCGTCCAGGTGGTTATGTTCGTATTCTAAAGTGCGGTAATCGTACTGGTGATAATGCACCTATGGCCTATGTTGAATTAGTAGACCGTGCAGCTAACGATATGGCTGATGTTGCAGAGACAACTGGCGAATAAGCTAAATCTTTCGCAGTAAAAAAACCGGACTCTGAATAAGTGTCCGGTTTTTTTTTCGTCTCCTTTTTTTAAATGTTAGGCTGTTCCAAGCATGGTTCGGTTGATAGTCCCAAGCTTATGATCCCAGTGTTACCAGATCTTAACCCGCTGCTGCTTAGGCAAGAATAACCCATCCCCCGGTTGTACATCATAGGTGCGATAGAAGTCAGGCATATTCGGAAACACGCCATTGATACGATAGACATCAGGGGAGTGGGGATCGGTCCTGACAATGATCTCAAGTATCTGGTCACGCCATTTAATTCGGCTGGATTGTGCGTTGCCCAGAAAGAAGCGCTGTTCGCCACTGAAGCCATCGATCATTGGTGAAGGCTCTCTGGCTAGTGACATCCTGTAAGCCTTTAGCGCGATGCTGGTGCCGCCTAAGTCACCTATATTCTCGCCCAGGGTAAGTTCGCCATTAACAAACAGTCCCGGTAGTGCCTCGAACTTGCTGAACTGTTCCACTAAGCCTTTGGTACGCTCTTCAAATTGCTCTCTATCCGATTCAGTCCACCAGCTCTCTAAATTGCCATCGCCATCATACTTGCTGCCCTGATCGTCGAAGCCATGGCCGATCTCGTGACCTATGGTCGAGCCAATGGTGCCATAGTTATAGGCATCCTCGGCGTCCGGTATAAAGTTCGGAGCCTGTAAGTAGGCGGCGGGAAAAACAATCTCATTGAGTCCGGGGTTGTAGTAGGCATTTACTTCCTGTGGCGCCATAAACCATTCGTCACGATCTATAGGGGCGCCCAGTTTGGCCATATTTTGATTGTGCCCAAAGGTTCGGGCTCGTTGGATATTACCGACCAAATCATCGGCTTGTAGTGCCAGCGCTGAATAGTCCTTCCAGGTATCTGGATAGCCGATCTTTGGGGTGAACTTGGAGAGTTTAATCAGTGACTGTTGCTTGGTTTCGGCGCTCATCCACTCGAGATTTTTGATTGACTCAGCATAAGCGGCAATTAGGTTATCCACCATAGTGACCATGCGTGCCTTCGACTCTGGGGCAAAGTGTTTGGCTACATAGAGTTGCCCGAGCAATTCGCCAATATTACCATTGATAGAGCTAACCGCTTTGCGCCATCTAGGTTGCTGCTCTTCGCGCCCGTAGAGAAACTTGGAATAAAAATCGAAGTGAGTGTCGACAAATACCTTGGGCAGATAATTGGCATAACTTGAGAGTACATTAGCCCGCAGATAATCTTTCCAGGCCCTGAGTTCAACTTCTCTAAAGAGATCGTTAAGTGCCGACAGGTAGCTAGGCTGACCGACAATTACATAATCGGGAAGCACCACGCCGATTCCAACCATATAGCTTTCCAAGTTAAAGGCTGACAGCAGCTCTGTAAACTCAGCACCCGAGAGTTTGTTATAGCGCTTGTCAGCATCGCGGTTATCGACTTTGTCCCACTGATCGGCTGCCAGTCGGGTTTCAAGAGCGATGATGCGCTGTGCAGCAAGTTTTGCATCGCCATGCCCAGATAGTGTGAGTAGCTCTTCAAGATATTGTTGGTAGCGAACAATTATTTCAGCGCCACGCTCTGATTCGTCGCTGTAATAGTCACGATCCGGAAGCCCAAGACCGGATTCAACAAAGTGCAATATGTAGCTAGTTGCCTCTTTATCGTCCTGGCCAACATAGAGGTTAAATGGCCCGTCTATACCAGCAGGATTTATCTTGCCTAGAAATTTGGCTACCTGGTCGTGATCCGTTAGTTTGTCTATAGCGCTTAGATAGTCACTGATCGGCGCCAGGCCCAGAGTTTCTATTTGCTCTTCATTAAGAAAGGCATTGTAGTAGTCACCGATCTTACGCTTGGCTGGATCATCTCCAGAATTGTTGGCCGCGTCTTCCACTATAGCCCGAGACTGTTCGAGACTCTTTTTACGCAATGTCATATAGCTGCCCCATCCCACTTCATCCGCAGGGATCTCAGTGCTGTCGAGCCAGCCGCCGTTGGCGTATCTGTAGAAGTCATCCTGGGGTCTCACCGAGTTGTCCATGCCCACCTTATCTATACCCGAGATTAAGGCCACAGGCTGCTCAATAGTTGACTGCTTATCGCTGCAGGCGCCAAGTAGCGCGATACTGAATAAAGAGACTGTTAATTTAGTTAAAGATAAGTTTCTCATCTACTACCTCATTAATTAAAGAGAGTTGGCTGCCGGGAATTTTAGTCTTGTGCTCTTTGCTCAGTATAGTTTCCTGTGCTGAGGTTCATTAGGCGCATTGCGCCGCCCCAGACATAGCCTGTATCTAAGGGGAAAAGATTGCTGCCAAGATATTTCCCCTCAAGTGCGGCCCAGTGGCCAAAGATAATCTTATCGTCCACAGCCTGTCTTGCAGGATAACTAAACCAGGGTGCGAATGTTGTGGTGAGTTCATGGGGCTGTTGATCTGGTGCAGTTTTTGCCTGCAATTCCAGCTGGCCTGAAGCTGTGCAGTAGCGCATCCGAGTCAGGTAGTTGGTAATGAGTCGCCAGCGCCCTTGACCACTAAGATCATCAGACCAGCGGTCAGGTTGATCGCCATACATGCCCTGAAAATAACTCTGAGCCTGGTCCGAGCGCAGTACCTGCTCAACTTCTGCGGCTAAGGTTCGCGCAGTGGTAATGGTCCAGTTGGGAGGTATGCCGGCGTGCACTATGGTGTATTGGTCGATACTCAGTAGGAGCGGTTGTTGCTGCAGCCAGCTGATCAGTTCATCGCGATCACTGGCGCTGAGAATTTCATCTAGGGTGTCTTTTGGGGTTGGCTTTCTAATGCCATGGGCAATCGCCAATAGGTGCAAGTCGTGATTGCCGAGAACGGTTTTAAAGGCACTACCGAGACCCATACAAAAGCGCAGCGTCTCTAGGGACTGAGGGCCGCGATTAATGAGATCGCCAGTGGCAATTAGCCGATCTGTGGTGGGCTTAAACTGCACTCTCTCCAACAACTTGAGCAGCGGATCCAGGCAGCCTTGAAGATCGCCAACCACATAGTCAGTCATCTAGTTCACGGCGTGGGGCGTTGAGAGTAAGAAGGGCTTTATGGTGGCGTCAAACTCGCAGCCATCGTCATCGCGCATTTTGTAGCAGCCCTGCATGGTGCCAATGGGTGTATCGAGCATCACACCACTGCTGTATTTGTAGGACTGTCCTGGGGCTATCAAGGGCTGCTCGCCGATAACGCCGGCACCGCGAACCTCCTGCTTGGCTTCGTTGGCATCGGTGATAATCCAGTGGCGTCCGAGCAGTTGTGCTGGGATGTCGCTCTGGTTGTGAATGGTGATGTGGTAGGCGAAGGCAAATTGAGCCTCTTCGGGCTTTGACTGTTTTAACAGGTATTCGGTTTTGACTGACACTGTGATTGCTTCGACGCTCATTTTTTACTCAATATACTTTGGTTAACATAGTTCGATAGGGCGACAAAATCTGCTACTGATAGCTGCTCGGCACGGCGTGATAAATCCACAATTTCGTCCACACCGACAAGATGTTCGGCGTAGGCGCGGATGCCGTTGCGCAAGGTTTTCCGTCGCTGCTGGAAACCCAGACTGACGATTTGACTCAGTAGCTCTTCATTCTCGGCCACACAGGGTTTGGTTGTGTGGGGTTTAAGTCGCACGATCGCCGACTGAACCTTGGGTGCTGGGCGGAAAGCCGACGGCGGTACGGGTATCAAGGGCATAACCCGGCAGTGATACTGCACCATAATCGACAGGCGGCCGTAGGTTTTATTGCCCGGCGCTGCACTGAGGCGATCGACCACTTCTCGCTGCAGCATAAAGTGCATATCTTTAATCAGCGTGCGATTCTTTAAAAGATGGAAGAGTATTGGTGTCGAAATATTGTAGGGCAGGTTGCCTACAAGGCGCATCTGTCGCCCCTCATGAAACTGGGAGAAGTCGGTTTTGAGGGCGTCGCCACTAAAAATACTAAAGTCCGGGTAGTCGGCAAATTTCTCGGTGAGAAAGCTCACTAGATCGCGATCCAGCTCGACCACTTTCATCGATGGACAGCGCTTGATTAAGTGCTCGGTGATAGCCGCTGTACCAGGTCCGATCTCAATTAAATTATCATCGGCGCTGGGGCCAATGGCGGCAATAATCTGCCCAATAATATGCTGATCGACGAGAAAGTTCTGACCGAAACGTTTTCTAGCCTGATGTTGAATTGTCATTATTTAACCGCGTAGGGTTTGGTGGGTCGCCATATCGACGGCGACTTGAATAGCTGTGTGTAGACTGCCGTGATCGGCCTTACCACTTCCGGCAAGATCCAGTGCCGTGCCGTGATCCACCGAGGTGCGAATAATTGGCAGCCCCAGAGTGATATTGGCGGCGCGGCCGAAGCCCTGGTATTTTAATACGGGTAATCCCTGATCATGATACATAGCCAATACTGCATCGGCCTTATCGAGATACTTGGGGGTAAACAATGTATCGGCGGGCAGTGGCCCAATCAGGTTGATACCCTGGTGGCGGAACTTTTCCAGCACTGGCTCGATCACATCTATTTCTTCACGCCCCAAATGACCATTTTCGCCAGCATGGGGGTTTAGGCC
>CAWLBR010000092.1:0-9470 GCA_963855085.1 Gammaproteobacteria bacterium | reverse complement strand
GATTGGGAATGGTTTGAATTCCCTGAATAGCAATGCCATGGTTCTTAAAGGTATCGGATACCAGTCTGGTCATCAGCGCGCAGACCTGCCAACCACTGGCACAGAGACCGCCAAATATAGACGCCTCGGCGGCTTCGGCTTCCAGGTGATAGGGCTGGGGATCGAACTCTGCAGCGAACTCAAGAATGTCGCGTTTGCTTAGGGTGATGGTGTCAGTTTCAAATGCCTGACCCACTTCTAGATTCTGCCAATTATCCATACTGTCGCTCAGCGCTATTTTTATGGCGAGGACTATATGTCGCGAATAACCCTCTGGTCAAGGGTGAGAGCGGTCAAGGATCAAGGGCGGTCAAGGGTTAAGAGCGATAAAGGGTTAAGAGCGATAAAGGGTGCAGGCTGGTGCAGCCCCTAGTCGGATGATCTAGGAGCGGGACTCTTTATTGCGTAAGGGGAAGAATGGTTGCCAGATTTTTACTGAGTCAGGTCAGTCAGTTTGATTAACCACGTCCACTAAAATTAGCCAGGGCCTGACGGGCGATAATCACTTGCTGCACTTCAGATGCCCCTTCGTAGATCCGCAGAGCGCGAACATCGCGATACAGGGATTCAATAATATGCCCACGAGTAACACCTTTACCGCCGTGCAATTGCACCGCCGCATCGATCACCAGCTGCGCCGATTCAGTGGCATGGAGTTTTGCCATGGCCGCTTCTCGGGTAACGCGATCGGCCACACAGTCTTTGGTCCAAGCGGAGCGATAAACCAGTAACGCACTGCTATCGATGGCCAGTGCCATATCCGAAAGCTTGCCCTGAACCAGCTGTAAATCCGAGAGCACACCACCAAACAATTTACGCTGTGATACATGACTCAGTGTCTCATCCATGGCGCGACGGGCCATACCCAGTGCAGCTGCGGCGACAGTGGAGCGGAATACATCCAGAGTGGCCATGGCGATACCAAAACCGCGCCCGGCTTCGCCGACTAAATTCTCATGGGGAATCAAACAGTTCTCAAAACGCAGAGTGCCCAGAGGGTGTGGTGCTACCAGATCAATCCGTTCGGGGACTGAAAATCCAGCGGTGTCGGCGTCGACTATAAAGCAGCTAAGACCTTTGGCGCCCGGTGCTTCACCGGTGCGGGCGAAAACAGTGTAAAAGTTAGCGATACCGGCATTGGATATCCAGGTCTTCTCACCATTGAGAATATAGCCCGCTTCGGTTTTTACCGCGTTGGTACTCATGGCGGCAACATCACTGCCGGCCTCGGCTTCGGATAGGGCAAAGGCGGCCATGGATTCACCAGAGACCACTTTATTGAGATAGCGGGATTGCTGATCTGCAGTGCCAAACAGTGAGATTGGGCCACTGCCGAGTCCTTGCATGGCGAAGGCGAAATCCGCAAGAGCATGGTGCTCGCCGAGCACTTCGCGAATAATACAGAGGCTGCGCACATCGAGTTTTTCAAGCGTGCCGCCACCGCTGGCGGGCACCGCGTAACCGGTAATGCCAGCCTTGGCCATGCCGCGCATCAGATCAATACAGGTTTGGTCCAGTGCTTCGTGCTCATTGGCCACTAGGACGGGGATATTGTCTGTCGCCCAGGCCTGTACTTTTTCCGCTAATTCGCGGTGTTGTGGTTCGAAAAAAGGCCAGTTAAGAAAAGTCTTATCAGTCACAGCTTGTCCTCTTAAATAATTTTTTTAAGTATTTAATAAATGAAATCTTGGCCGTTTTAGCCCTTTAGTCACCTTTAGTCGCCTTTAAAAATCGGCGTTTCTTTATTGACAAAAGCATTGTACGCACGGGTAAAGTCTTCGGTCTGCATACAGATCGCCTGGGCCTGAGCCTCGGCCTCAATAGCCTGATCAACTGACATATTCCATTCCTGATGCAGCTGATTTTTGGTGATGCCATTGGCAAAGGTAGGGCCGTTGGCAATCCGCTGTGCAGTTTTCATAGCCTCTTCAAGGGGAGCGTCTGAGATACGATTAAAGAATCCCCAGCGCTCGCCTTCCTCAGCTTTTAATGAGCGACCGCTGTAAAGCAAATCACTGGCGCGGCCCTGACCTATAATTCTTGGCAAAATCGCACAGGCACCCATATCGCAACCGGCTAAACCAACACGGTTAAACAGAAAGGCGACACCGGCATCCGGCGAGGCATAACGCAGGTCACTGCTCATGGCGATAATTGCACCGGCTCCGGCACAGACACCTTCGACAACGCTGATAATCGGCTGGCGGCAGGCGCGCATAGCTTTGACCAGATCCCCGGTCATGCGAGTAAAGGCGAGCAGTTCTTTCATGGACATTTTGGTTAATGGGCCAATAATCTCGTGAACATCACCGCCGGAGCAGAAGTTACCGCCAGCACCGCGGATAACGATGGCATTGATATCGCCGGCGTAAACCAGGTCGCGAAACAGATCGCGCAATTCCACATAGGATTCAAAAGTCAGCGGGTTTTTGCGCTCGGGACGGTTGAGGGTAATGGTGCCAACCGTGCCGTCGGTCTCCCAGAGAAAGTGCGTGGCTTGGTAATCTTTCAGTTCGGTTAATTGCATTCTAGTTTCCTAATTAGTTATGACGGCCCTAATAACGCTTTAATGGCAGTGTTTTACATCACTTCGCCGCCGCTGACAGAGATCGCCTGACCAGTAATTGAGTCACTTCCATCCATACAGAGCCAAACTGTGGTTTCGGCAATTTCCTCTGGAGTAATTAAACGCCCCTGGGGATTACTGCTAACAAATTGTTTTAGCGCCTGCTCTTCCGTGCGTCCAGTGGTCTCTACAATCTTGGCAACACTGTCGCGGATAATGTCGGTGTCAGTGAAACCGGGACAGATGGCGTTGACTGTAATGCCATGTTTTGCCGTTTCTAATGCCAGTGACCGGGTTAGACCCAGTACGCCGTGTTTAGCGGTGGAGTAGGCGCTGACATAGGCATAACCTTTTAAAGCAGAGGTGCTGGCAATATTAATAATACGTCCGGACTTGCGTTCACGCATTGGGTTAATCACCTGAGAGGTGCAGCTAAAGACGCCGTGTAGATTGACGTCGATAATACTCTTCCACTCGTCGATACCAATCTTATGGAAAGCATTGGTCGGCGCGGCACCGGCACAGTTGACCAGAATATCAATTGGCCCAAAGTGCTTGGTGGCGTCGGCGAAGGCAGTTTCTACGTTCTGGTGATCGGTGACATCGCAGACTACGCATACAGATTGTTGTCCCTCTGAGAACAGCGCCGCGGTATCCAAAAGTTTGTCATGGCGACGGCCCATTAGGGTCACTTTGACCCCAGCGGCGGCAAATTTCAGCGCTATGGCCGCGCCTATTCCGCTGCCAGCGCCGGTGATTACAGCATGTGCATTGTCTAGTTTCATGATCGCTATTGACCTGTCCTTTGTTTATTGGGCTGCTATTAAATCAAAGTGCTGTTAATCCAAAGCGCTATTAAATCAAAGCGCTATTAATCCAAAGCGCTATTAAATCAAAGTGCTGTTAATCCAAAGCGCTATTAATCCAAAGCGCTATTTCAATGCACGCAAATCAGCGGCGGCCTGTTCGGCGGCGCGACGCAGATTGGTGTGCAATTGGCGGAAGCCCATATAGTATTGTTTTTGCTCGTGGACGCCGACACCAGTATGGCCGCTTTCAGCCGCGGCGCGCAATGTCCAGTTGGGGTCGGCCAGATGCGCGCGACCTAGACAAACCAGGTCTGCCCGTCCCGCAGCAATAATGCTATTCACATGATCCAGTTCGAAGATATTACCCACTGCCATGGTGGCAATCCCGGCTTCATTGCGAATCTGATCCGACAGCGGCGTCTGGAACATACGACCTGGCCGTGGTTTCGCTTGGTGAGACGTCTGCCCACTGGAAACATCAATAATGTCTGCGCCAGCATCGGCAAAAGCTTTGGCCAATTCAACGCAGTCAGCTTCACTGATACCCAGATCACCCATCCAGTCGTGGGCGGAAATACGCACGGACATAGGACGCTCGGCGGGCCAGGCAGCGCGCATGGCGCTGAACACTTCCACTGGATAACGCAGACGATTTTCTAAGGAACCACCGTATTCATCTTCACGCTTATTCAGGATCGGTGTAATAAACGCCGCCAACAGATAACCATGAGCACCGTGTAATTCCAATAGATCAAAACCGGCGCGAGCTGCGCGGTGTGTGGAATCGACAAACTGCTGCTTGATCTCATCCATATCGTCGCGCGTCATGGCCTTGGGCACAGGACTGTAACTGTCAAAGGGCTGCTCACTGGCCGACAGGAGCGGCCAGCCATTAGCTTCATCAAGGGGATCGTCGAGGCGATCGCGATGCCAATCCCAAGGTGCTTTGGTAGAACCTTTGGGGCCAGCGTGACCCAGCTGCATAGCTATTTTGGCCTGAGTGTGGCCGTGTACAAAATCGACAATGCGTTTCCAGCTGGCTTCCTGTTCATCGTTCCACAGGCCTGTGCATCCCGGAGTAATTCGGGCATCAGCGGAGATATCGGTCATCTCGGTAAAGATCAGGCCAGCGCCGCCTTTGGCCATATTGCCATAGTGCACTAGATGCCAGTCATCGGGCATGCCGTCGGTGGCGCTGTACATTGACATCGGGGAGACCACGACGCGATTTTCCAGTTCTAAGTTACCCAGTTTGTAGGGCAAAAACATTGGCGGAACTGCCTCGTCAAAATTGTCGCCGAGAGAGATTTTAGCCAGGTGTTTTTCCATGCCCTGAAGCCATGTTTCATCGCGCAGTCGCAGATTTTCGTGGCTGACACGCTGGCTTCGGGTGAGCATTGAATAGTTAAACTGCTTGAGGTCAAAGGCCTCTAAATAGCGCGGCGTGTTCTCAAACCAGATCATTGCATTGAGTGCGGCGTTCTGTAGTTTTAGGGCTTCCAGCTCGCGTTCGTCCTGATAGGCCTGGAGTGCCTCGCGCACCGGCAGGTCGCTGCTCAGGTGCTTAGCCAGAGATATAGCATCTTCCAGGCCGAGCTTGGTGCCAGAACCAATAGAGTAGTGAGCGGTATGGGCGGCATCGCCAATCAGTACCAAACGATCATTTTTAATCCAGTTGCGGCACAGCACTTGGGGGAAGTTAATCCAAGCGGATCCACGAATATGTGCAGAGTTGGTCAGTAGCTCATGACCGCCCAAGGATTTTTCAAAGATCTTGCGGCAGGTCTCGGCGCTCTCGGCATGGGTCATCTTATCGAAACCAAATGCCTCATAGACATCGGGATTACACTCGACAATAAAGGTCGAGGTGTCTTCATCAAACTGATAGGCGTGAGCCCAGATCCAGCCGTGCTGGGTCTTTTCAAAGATAAAGGTAAAGGCGTCGCGAAAGCGTTGCTTGGTGCCGAGCCAGACAAAGTGATTACTGCGCACATCCACAGTGCACTCGAAGGCTTCTAGATCGGAGTTGCGGATTTTTGAGTTGAGACCGTCGGCGGCAACCACTAAATCGGCATCGGCAAAGCGTGTGTCTATATCATCGACTGAAAACTCGCTTTGGAAATGCAGATTAACCCCAAGCTCGGTGGCTCTGGCATGGAGAATCTGCAGCATGCGCTTGCGTCCAAGACCGATAAAGCCATGGCCGTCAGAGCGTTCAATCTCGCCATTAACCACGCAGTCGATCATATCCCAATGAATAAACTCACTGGTCAGGCTGCTTGCGCTCACTGGATCATTGAGCGTGAGGTTTTCCACGGTTTGATCTGAAAACACCACACCCCAACCAAAGGTGTCATCGGGTTTGTTGCGTTCGTAGAGATCTACTTGATGTGAAGGATCCTTGAGCTTCATTGAGATCGCCAAGTACAGCCCAGCAGGGCCTCCACCTAAACATACTATCTTCATTATTTGCCGCCTTTGATATGGTTTGCTTGTGCAGGTAGTCGATCAGAAAAACAGCGTTGAGCTAGTCGATCGGAAACAGTCCTGAGCTAGTTGTTAATATAATTACTGAGCTACTTGTGAAGCCTCTTTTGGGCTTCTGATGATGAATGCTTTTAGCGTAAAGATTGATTGCACTATACAGCAAACTATTTTAAACTTAAAACATATTTTTGCAACACTAATATCGCCGTACTCAAGCCTGCTTTTGGTATACTTGGAAGCTAACTAAAAGATACATTTAGAGCTTGAAATAAGGATTTAAAAAAATGAGTGCAGAACAGATCGATCACGAAGCGCGATTGGTGGAAGACGACCACCACTCGCTAAAGTTGTGGCTCAGGTTATTGACCTGCTCAAGCCTTGTGGAGAACAACATTCGTGAATCTCTGCGCCAGGAATTTAATACCACCTTGCCGCGTTTTGATTTTATGGCGCAGTTGCAGCGCGAGCCTCAAGGCCTAGTGATGGGCTCGCTGTCGAAGCGCATGATGGTGTCCGGGGGCAATGTCTCAGGCATAGCGACGCAGTTGGTTAAAGACGGCCTAATTAGCCGCGAATCGTTAAAAAATGATCGCCGTACCTTTGTCGTCAAACTGACGCCGAAGGGGTTGAGAACCTTTAACAAGATGGCGGCCAGGCACGAAGAGTGGGTTATCGAAACCATCGGTCCCCTCGGCAATGACAATATCGAACAGCTAACCAAGTTACTTGGCGAGCTTAAACGCACGACTCTTGCAGCCCATAGTGAGAGTAAACAATAGAGAAAAAATAATGTGGAAGCCAGCGGAACGAATTAAGTACGAAGTTATTGCCACTGACTGGCCTTCCAGCAAAGAAATTTCTCAGTCAAAAATGTTTACACCTCTAGATGTGGGCCCGATGGAATTGCTCCAGCGAACCTGGATCCCGGCCATGGTGCCCTGGCGTTCTAATGAAGAGGGCGAAGTCACCGAAGATGTACTGCAGTGGTATCGCCGTTTTGCGAAGGGTAAGCCAGGCGTGCTGGTGGTAGAAGCCACCGGCATACGCGACACACCCAGTGGACCGCTACTCCGAATAGGCGATGATCGCTACATCGAAGGTCTGCGCAAACTGGCGGATACTGTGCGTGAGGCTAGCGAGGGCAAAACCCGGTTGCTGATTCAGCTGATTGATTTTCTGCCCATCCGCCGCCGCCCAGATCCGATCAAATACCTCGAGCGTTTTCTCAAAATTACCGATCATCATCGGCAGCACTTAGGCATGGCCGATTGCTCCGATGATCAGGTGCGCGTCAAACTCGCCGAGCTTGAGGTTGAAGATCTCGAGGCAGCCCTCAGTGCTAAAGAGTGGGAAGACCGCAGCTTTGGCAGTCGACAGCGAGTCACCGATATCCATATTCCTGAAATAGCCGCATTGCCAGAAACCCTTCCGACACTGTTTGCCAATGCTGCACGCCGGGCAGAGGCAGCCGGTTTTGACGGTGTTGAACTGCACTATGCTCACGCTTACACCATGGCCTCATTTTTGTCGGCAACCAATACTCGCAGCGATGGTTATGGCGGTGATCTCCAATCCAGAGTGCGCTTGCCCCTCGAAGTTCTGCAGGCAGTGCAGGATGCAACCGACGACGAGTTTACTGTCGGTTGCCGTTTTCTAACCGATGAGATTGTCGCGGATGGCAGCGGTCTTGAAGATGCCTGCTATTTTGCCGAGCGCTTTGCCGAAGCCGGTATGGACTTTTTGTCGCTCTCTCGAGGGGGGAAATTTGACGATGCCAAGCAGCCGAAAGTGGGCTGGGCTGCTTACCCTTATACCGGCCGCAGTGGCTACGAATGTATGCCGAGCTTTATCTCCGACAAGCAGGGACCTTTTGGCCGCAATATAGATCCAGTGTCTGAAATGCGTCGCCGCAATCGTGCCAGCGGTTATCAAACACCTTTTGTTGTCGCAGGTGGAATCCACAGTTTTGAGCAGGGCGAGACTGTTCTGCAACAAGACCAGGCCGATATTATTGGCTTTGCCCGTCAGGCATTGGCTGATCCAGACTGGTTTGAAAAGGTTCGCCTTGGCCGCGGCGATGAAGTGCGTCTCTGTCGCTACAGTAATTACTGCGAAGGGCTGGATCAGAAACATAAGCAGGTCACCTGTGAGCTCTGGGATCGAGAAGATCTGGATCAGGCGGGGGTAGTAAAAAGCCACGATGGCAAACGTCGTTTAATTGCCCCTGATTGGAACGCCGCTTAGCTTTACCGGTGATCTTATCTCCCCCTTGGGTGTATATTGGCCAGTAAAAAATAAGGGGTGGTTATATGCAGGGCAAAAAAGCGATACGAGTCAGTCAGATAGTGGTGGGTTTACAGATACTTTTTGTTTCATCATTTATAGGGGTTTCGCTGTTTTATAGTTTTTTTAATAGCGCCTCTGTCAGCGAGCCTGAACAATACGACCTAGTGATTAACCATGGTCGTGTGATAGATCCAGAAACTCAGCTCGATGGGGTCAAGCATATCGGCATTCGCGACGGCAGTATTGTCGCCATCTCTGACCAACCTCTTACAAGTGATGTGATTATTGATGCCGCGGGTTTGGTGGTTGCCCCTGGCTTTATCGATGTTCACAGTCACAGCCCCACAGTTCTCGGCCAACATTTTAATGTTTTAGATGGTGTTACCACCCAACTGGATCTTGAGGCTGGATCCTTTCCTGTCAGCTTTTATGGCGAGCATCTTCGCGCTGGTGCAGCGATTAACTACGGTTCCTCTGTGGGTCATTTTGCCGTGCGCATTAAAGTCCTCGAAGGCATAGACCAACCCTATATTTTTGCCGGCGAAAAAACCGTTGTCATGGGCAGCCCGGCCTGGATGCAAGAGGCCACGCCAGAACAGATTGAGCAAATGCGCGTGCTACTGCATAAAGGTTTGGACGAAGGCGGTCTGGGTATTGGTGTGTTGCTGGACTATATGACCGAAGCGGTTTCTGATGCCGAACTGGCAATGTTATTCGAGGTGGCCGCCGCACGAGAGGTGCCGATCTATGTCCATGTGCGCCGTGGTTATACCGGCGATCCGGCGGGTCTGATCGAAGTGATTGAGTTGGCAAAGAGCACCAAGGCAGCGCTGTTTGTCTGCCATATCAGCCACAATGCCATGGGCCGAATTGGCGACTGGCTGGCCATGATAGACGACGCCAATAAGGCAGGGGCAAATATCACCACGGAGACATTGTCCTACGCTGCGGGTGGCACCAGTATTGGCGCTGATGTTTTTCGCCGCCGCGACTGGCAGGCGATTTTTGATATTAGTTATGAAGATGTTCAATGGGTCGCCACCGGTGAATGGCTGACTAAAGAGAGCTGGGAGAAGTATTCAAAAGAGCAGCCGGCGGGCGCGGTCAATCACCACTATGTCAAAGAGCAGTGGGTGGAAACAGCACTGCAGTGGCAGCGGATGATGGTCTCTACCGACGCACTGCCTGCGGTAGATCGCCGCATTGCGACAAACCCCAATATAGCCGGAACTTTTTCGCGGCTATTGGGACATTATGTGCGTGAACAACAGGTTATCAGTCTC
>CAWLBR010000091.1:0-9497 GCA_963855085.1 Gammaproteobacteria bacterium | reverse complement strand
CCACTCGCTTGCCACTGAAATCGATTTTACCCTTGGGCCAGCGACTGGTCATATACTGCTCGCCAGTATAGTTTTCCAGACCTTCAAAGTCCGGCTCCACTGGCGCCGAGATCAAACCCGTTGCCATGACACAAAACTTCGCCGAGACCACTTCACCGGCATCAGTTGTCACGGTCCAGCGCTTGGTATCTTCATTAAATATCGTCGACACTACGCGAGTTTCAAAGGTAATATCGTCGCGCATATTGTAGCGATCCGCGACATGATTAGCGTACTTCAGCAACTCTGGTTGGGCGGCGTAGCGCTCAGTCCAATTCCACTCATTTTGTAATTCTTCTGAGAATGAATAGGAGTACTCCAGGCATTCAATATCCACTCGGGCACCCGGGTAGCGGTTCCAATACCAGGTACCACCCACGTCGTCACCGGCTTCAAAACAGCGCACTGATAACCCGTTTTCACGGGCACCATAGAGCATATACATACCGGCGAAACCAGCGCCAACAATGACCATATCAACATGATCGATTTTCTTATCTGCAATTGCCATCTGTCAATTCCCCTCTCGATTAATCAAGAATAAAGTTAACTGGGCACTTCGAAGGCCCGTAGTTAATAAATCCCTTGTCTTGATAAACGACTGGGCCATTACCAGGTTCAACAGCCTTATAGCGATCCAAAATACCGTTGATCATGCCAGCGGCTTCGTTACGTGCAACCATGGAGGCAATGCAATGATGGATGCCGTGGCTAAAGGTCAGGTTCTTACCGACGTTCGGACGGTTGAGAATGAAATCGTGCGGATTTTCAAAGACTTTCGAGTCATGATTACCGGCGCCAAAGAAAACGCAAACCCAATCACCTTTTTTCATTTTTTGACCCTGGATTTCGGTATCCTGAGTACATTCACGGAACAGTCTTTGAATCGGACCATCGCGGCGAATGCTCTCTTCGAGGAATGGACGGACCAATGATCTATCAGCGCGCATTTTCTGATACAGCTCAGGAAACTCAAGCATTGCTGCAACCTGATTTCCGAGAAGATAAACACTGGATTCAGCGCCACCGGCAACCATGGTAATACAGAAGCGAACTACTTCTTCAGGTGTCAACATGCGTCCATCTTCAGCCTTCGCTTCGATAAATCCAGTCAACAAGTTATCTTCAGCCATACCGCGCTTAACCTGGTCATAGCGCTGTGCTACCTGATCTGTGTAGTAATTAAACATCTCGATATTGGACTGGGCTTTACCGGCCATATCCAGATTTGAAGTGCCCATATAGGCATCGGACCAATCGCGAATTTTTCGGTAATCTTCCTGAGGTGTACCAAGCAATTTCGAGATAAAACGCGCCGGCAAATCTGCTGCCAGGTTGTCCATAAAGTCAATATAGCCAGCACCTTCATCGGTCAGCATTTGATCTATAACTTCTTTTAACCAAGGGCCTACATCTGTGCCTACACGGCGCGGCGTAAAGGCTTGCCGGGCGATGCTTCGAAGCCAAGTATGCTCGGGCTGATCGTGATTCACCAACATTAGGGTCGGCGCATCTGACGCCTCTTGCATACGGTCACGAGATGAAAAGATCTCATGATTACTGGCAACATGCACCAGGTCTTCGTAGTTCAGAATCGCCCAAGCTGGAATCGGCTTATCCATACCTTTAACCGTGCCGGGGGGATAGCCCTCGACGCCAAACTGAATTGGCTTGTCTCGTAACATGTCGTAGTACGGAAATGGATTTTGTATAACTGCAGGTTGCTCTAGATCTCGCGCATGAAACTCATCGCCAGATATTACTAATGTATTAGTCATTTTAGTTCTCCTGTTATTAAAGGCCTGTAGGCTAGGTGGCGTTAAAGCCGCCATCGATTACTAATTCTGCACCGGTCATATAGCGACTAGCATCGGACGCGAGGAAGATGATTCCAGAGGCAACATCCTGAGGCTTACCGGATTCGCCCATGGGTACGGCGGCCAAGAAGCCCCCTTCTGCGGCTTCCATATCCGGCGCTACACCTAAGTCCACAAGCTGGCGCAGGAACGAAGTACCCATATCGCTTTCGATAATGCCTGGATGGATTGAGTTACAACGGATGCCCATCTTGAGCATGGCGCACTCAGCAGCAACCGATTTGGTCAACAGGCGAACTGCGCCCTTAGAGGCGTTGTAGGATGCCAGTGCAATGCTGCCTGAGAGGCCCATTACCGATGACAGATTGATGATAGAACCACCGCGACCACTTATTCCGCCGGGACGCATGGCAATAGATGCATGTTTACAACCCAGAAGAGTGCCTGCAACATTGACGTTTTGAACCTGTTTAAATTCTTCTACATCCAGATCGGCCAGCAGCCTCATGGGTACGATGGCCGCAGTATTAACAACAACATCCAGACCGCCAAAGGTATCAACTGCATACTTAATAGCAGCTTCCCACTCTCCTTCGTCTACAACATTGTGCTTAATAAACTCTGCATTACCACCAGCGGCCCGCAATTCGGCGCGCAGCGCATGACCAGTCTCTTCGGCGATATCGGTGATTAATACGGAGGCGCCAACTGAAACCAGGCCTCTGCAAATTTCGGCGCCCAAGGTTCCAGCTGCACCGGTTACCAGTGCAACTTTTCCGTCTAGGCTGAATGAATTTCGATAGTTAGTAGTATCTGATGTCACAGTACTTTCCCCTATAAATCGTTATTGTTATTGGATAAATTTTTATTTTTATTTAGCGTTTAAGCCCTGCAACTGGGTACTGTTTTGCATTCGACTAAAAGCTGTCTTTTATTAATAGTATCGATATGACATATTAGTGTCAACTACAAAGTTGCATTTCCACTTATATGTTAAATTGCCAGCTTTAGAGGCCTGAGAGGCTTAAAAAGCGCGCCCACCAGAAGACCTAATCAGGCTGAGACGCGAGGCTATTTAGACCCTATTAATAAGCTAACAAGGCGGCTTAAACGGAATACAGCAATACAGATCTGAGAGCTAGCTAGATAAAAAAAGGGGTCAGCACTGCTGACCCCCTACTTCAAACCCTCTAAATTACTTACCTAAACCTATTCTGCTCTGACAAAACAGCTTAGAACTGATAAGTAAGACGGAAGGCAACTTCTTCAACGAAGTCAAACGTCGACATTGCATCCATATTGTCATCGCCACCGCCGACAAAGTTGGCAAACAGCTCAGCACTCACTGACTTGCTAGGCTTGTAACGAAGCCCTGGCTGCACCAAGTAACCACCTTCAAGATCCCACAGCACTGCAAGATCTGCTCGCCATAAAAGGCTTGGCGACGGCTGCTGAAGGGCAAACGAAATCGCGTCATAACCACTGCGTCCTTTTGGCTTGGTGAAATCTCCCGCCTCATTAGTCGTCATACCATAGCCGTCGAGGTGCCGACCAAACAGATCGCTCTCGGTCTTATGCAACCATTGAAAAACCATATAAGTCGAAGGAAAGTCCACCGAGAAGCGATGGTATTTTTCCATAACGAAAGAGGTAACGACTTCATCTTCAACAAGATAGCCCTTACCCAGTAGTGATGGGTCAGTGAAGGTTTTGTTAGGTGTGAAGGTTGTTTCGAAGCGAACAATCAGTTGATCCAAGAAAGAATCAGGCTCACTGAAAAACATATAGTTCATACCAAACCCAAAGATGTCCTCACGATCGTAGCGGCGCTCAATATGGCCTCGTAAATCGCCCAAGCCACCAGCCGGAGTCGAAAAGAAGGCATTCAGAATTGTCGTAGACAAGGCGTAGTTATCAACTGGAGTGTTCGCCGGCAGTCCGAGCTGTCCCAAGACGTCATTGGTCAGTGCCTGTGCAACAGGGAAGTCATTTAACAGACCCTGCAAATTAGCACCGTTTAGACGAGAACCAGCGGCTTCATTCATCCACTGCTCAGCAGTGTAGATGCCGACCCCAGAAAATGGCTCAAAGGGAGTCATTGCTAATGCCGCACCAACTGCACCACCGGGATCTGCTATCGCAGCCACATCGGCACCCAAATGTTTCACGAAAGGATCAACACCACTCGCAGCCCAGCGATAAACGCCGTCAGGGTTGTAGCGGTTGGTGTAGGTAAACTGCAAACCTAACTCACCAATCTGACCTCTAAGGCGAGCACCAAAGTTCCACTTGTCATCTACTTCGTCAAACCCTGCCTTGGTATGAACAACAAAGGTAGAGGTAATAGCGTTGTAGGGTGTGTCCTCATTAGACATCACCGACGGCTGAAATTCCTGTGCCCAGGCTTCAACTTCCCAGTCATTCTTGAATGAGTAACTACCGCGCACACCGAGAGCTGGCACGCGCTTGTCGGAGAACTCTTCGGAAGCCCAGTCAAAGGCAGAATGTCTGCGCAGATCAAGTCCGTTAGGATTATCCAAGACTCTGAAGAACAGTGACTCGCCCCAAGCAATCTGCTGATTACCTACGCGCAACCACAATGGACCATCGCTGTAGTCCAAATAGAACGAGGGCAAATCAATCGCATAGTCTTCACCACAGATTTCAAGTCTCGTGGCACAGTCACCGCGAAGAGGCGTCTCAAAGTAATTTGGATCACCTCCGCCATAGGTATCGTGGTTATCCCAAGCATAAAGCGCACGTACCTTACCGACGAACTTAAGGTTGTCATTAAACTTTACATCTAGATCTAACTCAGCCCGGGTAAACATGACATTCCAGTCATTCTTTTCGTTATATGACTCAGGCCTAGTAGTGAGACCCGGCATTCCAAATTGTTGCTCTACTGTATTCACGGTAGGCACGCCATTGTAAGCATTGCCAGCCTGATTCCAGGGATTCTGCTTATCGGTATTGAGGCTAAAGGCGCCTTCTTGACGTACAAAGCCCGAAAGATACCAATCCGCTGAATAAGCCAGCGATGTAGTACTCAGCAGCGCTACAGATAAAGTGCCAGTGAGAATCGTTTTAAGTTGTTTTAGTTTCAACATTACATCTCTCCTAATAATTTCTTAAGTTATCAATTTTATTTTTGTAGTTCTAACTTGATTAAATTTCCGCCATGACCTGCAAGCAGGGCTGACTTACTCTGAGAATTATCACCATCAATTATTGAAAGGCCTTGGTACCATCCGGATGAAAGAACGCCTTGATCGATTCGATTCCAACTCAGGCCATTATCTGAACTTTGCAGGGTATTTCGAATGCCACTAATGAGCACATCACCAGACCCGGAGCTCCAAACATTGAGCAAGATGCCGCTACTTGAAGCATCAACCTCTTGCCAAATCCGTCCGCCATCAGCCGTTTTAATAATTTTTCCTTCCTGGCCCACTGCAAAACCGGTTCCGTTGGCATGTAGACTAAGACCAAAAAGAGAGGCTTCGCCAAGATGTACTGTCTGCCAAGAATCCCCTTGGTCAAGAGACTGAATGATTAGCTCAAACTCACCCACGACAGTGACAGTTCCAGTATCGGAAACGTGCACGTCATAAAGGTGTGGCTCAAAAAAATCATTGGTCAGTGTCGGCCAGTCCATGGTGATGGACTGCCAACTTTGACCTGCGTCTGTGGAGCGAATAATGGTGCCAAAGGCTCCTACCGCGAGGACTAAACCAGTATCAGAAACATCACTTACGCTCAGCAACCGTTCTTGCGTACTAGAAACAACAGCTGTGAAACTCTCAACAGTCTTGGAACCATCAACAGTCTTGGAACCATCAACAGCCTTGAGCCCATTAAAGGCACGGCGAAAAATCTCACCTTCCTGACCGACAACAAGGCTGACACCATTACGGCAACTTATGTCGAGCAACGCGTTTTCCGTAAAGGGCGTTATCTTGGTCCAGCTGTCCCCGGCATCCTGACTCTCAAGAACTAGCCCGGCATCACCGACAGCCAATTGCTGAGACCCAGATTCACACAACCCATAGAGTGCATCATGGGCTGTGCCTTTATAGACCTGGATGCTGTTCCCTAGTGACGCTCCTGATAAAGAAACACCGAGAGCAACCACTAAGCGAGTAAGTAAACGGAAATTCATGGATTAGCTACCCAGTCGTCTGATGGCAGGGATAGTCATATACTTCTCGTACAGACCTTCCTGATTCCAACCCGACCTAAAGCCACCGCGAATTTCTTCCGCATGATAGAAACGACTCATTCGATTAGACTGAATGTCATGGACGTGACACTTGGTCCAAGACCAACCTGGGTGGTCGCCATCCATCTTAACGGTATCGCCATCAACGAATTGACTGGTGGTAACCTGCACTGACTTCCACAGTTCACCGCGTCGATCGTAAGTCACACAGGCGACAAACATCATGGTTCGAGTATCCAGCCAAACACGCTTCTTACCCACTGGCGCACGTGGGAAGCCGGTTGGCTCTAGATCGATAACCATGACTTCTGGAATCATTTCCATTGAGGTTTCAAAGAAGGTCTTACCCTTTGGTCCACCGTGAACACTTGGCTCTGAGTTAGGGTTGCTACCGTGCCAATTCTCACTGACACCACCTAACATGGGCTGACGTGCGACAATTTTGTAGTTGCCCCAAGTAAGCATCGGATCGCCCGCACACCAACCATCAGACAAGAACAGAGTAATACCAGGAACTAATGGCTCAAAACGCTGACTTGAAGGGAATCGACGCACACGCTTAAAGGCGGGAATGTAGCCATAGAGATCAGGGAACTTACGCTGATCGTAGTACCAGGTGTTTACAAAGGAGGTACCGCGTGAATCATTTGGGTAGGTAAACCAGATCGCGTTGTAACGCAGCAAATCTTCACGGCCTTCCATATAAGGGCTATCGCTATTGGTCAGACCAACAGTGTTCTGCTCCGCCCAAACAAAATCATACTGATACTGCTCGCTGCCATCTGGACCTATATCCCAGTCGCGGATAGCGTACATAGCCGAATCATGACGACCCCAGCTCAGGGTTAGGTTGGCATAAGCCTCAAGTCCAGTCTTGGCATCGGGAAACGGGTTTCCGCCAATCCAGGGCTCGCCCTCAAGAGTTACAACATTGTTATTTTCGTCTAGCTTTGCTTGACCTTGGTTTTTTATCGTTGCTTCAAGATATTCAGCAGGGAACAGCTTAGTAACGTCAGTCGTGGTCTTAACAATTTTAATCTGACGACCCTGCTCAAGTACCTCAATATAAGTAATTGGATCGAGCAGTTCTTGTACATGTTCAACGTTTTCAGCAGTCAGCATATCGCCAACTTTGATCTTACCTTTGGTATAACTTTCGATAGACAGCAACTCTTCAGGGTAAGCCGCAGAGATATCTTGAGCCTGTGAAATTAGTGGCCAAAGCGGCGTAAGAAGACCAGCTCCTGCTACCCCTTTAGAAACTTTGTCGAGAAACATACGTCTACTATAATCATGTGTATCTTCTTTAATTTGCATATTTAACTACCCCTTTTATTAATGCTTTTCTAATAATTATTTTTTAATTTTTAATTTACTGGTACTGCTTTTTCTTCCTTAAAATACTTTCCTACAACTGGCTCGTCAGCAATGCCGAAGAGTTCATCTTCACCACTGCCCAACAACCCTTTGATCGTCATAAACCGTGGCTTAACCAACCAGACTTCAAGTGGCAGCACGATTAGGGCGACAACCATATTGATCAACATAACCATGACCAGTAACAGCCCCATATCTGCTAGGAACTTCAGTTCCGAGAGGTAATACCAAGGCAAGATTGCAATCAGCACTATGGTTGCGGTGAAGAAGATCGCCTTACCCGTGGTGACTACAGCCTTTCTGATCGCCTGAGCATGGTTGTTACATTTGGTGTATTCCTCACAGATTCTACTCAGAAGGTAAATGCCGTAGTCAATACCGACGCCAACACCAATGGCAGAAATCGGTAAGGTATTTACATCCAACCCTATACCCATCTGCACCATCACTGCGCCGAGAAAAACATTAGAAATATTGACCGGAATTAACAGCAGTACACCTGCGGTAATAGAGCGATAGGCATAGCTGCAAGTAACCAGAATAACCAGATTAAGCAGCCCCAGAATCACCCACTGATAGTAATCCACGGTGTCATTGATCGACTGCTGCAAGGCAATGGTGCCTGTGCCCAAGCGTATATTGAAACTGTCGTGCTCCATGCCAATTTCATCTAGGGCTGCGCGAGTCTGCTCCAACGCTAGGTCAACGGTTTCCTGTTTATTGTCTTTATACCAAAGGGACACAGTGGCATTTTGTTGAACAAAATCTGTGACATGTAAAAAGGCTTTGGGGCCAGTGCCAATCATGACGGCGCCAGATGCGGCCGTAACCGCCTGCTGATCGCGATCCAGAGGGGACCATTTCGGGTTGCCGCCACTAAACAAACGGTTAGCTTCAGGTAGATAATCAGCGAACGACAGTGTGGCTACAGGAGGGTTCTCCTGCTTTTCCAAATTGCGCTGCAGCGCCAACATCGAAAATACAGTGTCAGCTTGCCGGGCCACACGACTCGGGTTGTTAGCGTCTTTCGCCTCAAAAATAACTTCTAGGGTATTCAAGCCAGCGAAGTTTCGATTGATGGCGCCGACGGCCTGGTTGTACTCGGAGTCTTCCCACAGCAGGCTAGTGCCTTCCACTGGATTACCCACTTTGATTTGCATCACTTGACCAATACTCACGACCACTAATACTAGGGTGACAACTGCAGTTACCTTGCCGCGAAAACCATGAGACAGGGTTGCTATAAAAGACAGCGTACTGTGCATCGCGCGATGCCAAAATTGGCCGCCGTCTTTATCAGCACCGGTTATCGAAGCCGCATTTTTTGGCTCTGGCAACAGAGACAGCATCAATGGCGATAACAGAACATTGGTTGGGAACAGAATCAGTGCCCAAAAACCACAGAAGATCGCGAAGCGCTCCATAGCCGGTATGGGTGCAACTATGATTAGCAGAATGCCGATGGCATCAGTAAAGATACCCAGACCACCCGGAGTCATCATCACCCCAAGAACCATCTCCGCAGCTTTTTTCTTATCTTTGACCTGAGGATAAACCTCGTAATAGCGCTCGATAAACTGCACACAATGGCTGAAGGATCGGGCGACCAATAACAATGGCACGACCATTATCAAAGGCTCAATGGGATAGCCCAACCAGCCGACAAAACCGAACCCCCAGATCGCAGCAACGGCACTGGTAACAACCGGAATAACAACACCGACGAAATTGGACATATAAATTATCAGCGACAGGACAAGCGCGATAATCGTCACACCAAAGATGCCCAGCATCGCTGCTTGGTGACTATAGACCCAACCCGTAAGTATCGGCTGGCCCGCCACATGAATCTCATGCTTGGCATCGCGTTCGCTTTCGACAAGATTCTGTACGTAAGCAAACAGATCGCCGTAATCAACCAACCGCTCAATAAAAGTTGCTTTAATTAAGGTGGCAGATTCGTCTTGGGAAATTAGGAAGGCGCGGGCATTGGGCGCCTTCTTAACTTTTTGGCGCAAGTCGAGAATTTCTTCTGGGGTCGT
>CAWLBR010000090.1:0-9530 GCA_963855085.1 Gammaproteobacteria bacterium | reverse complement strand
CATGACTGGCCTATTTGACAAACTAAGCTCTCCTATGAATTCACCCACCTTTGCCATAGTCGCTGGAGAATCCTCCGGCGATACTCTGGGTGCGGATTTAATTCGCGCGCTCAAACGCCTTTTTCCGGATGCCCGCTTCGAAGGTATAGGTGGTCCAAAAATGATTGCCGAGGGCTTTGTCTCCTTTCATCAGATGGATCGTTTGTCGGTAATGGGATTTGTTGAGCCGCTAAAGCGCTTACCGGAACTGCTGTCGATACGCAGAGATGTGATCAATCGCTACAAGCTTTCAAAGCCCGCAGCCTTTATTGGCATTGATTCTCCCGACTTTAACCTGGGTATTGAAAAGGCCTTGCATCAGAACGGCATTAAAACCGTTCACTATGTCAGTCCCTCGGTGTGGGCATGGCGTCAGGGTCGCATTAAAGGCATTAAACGCTGCGTTGACTTAATGTTGACGCTGTTGCCATTTGAAGAGGCCTTTTATCAACAGCACGCTGTACCCGTTGCCTTTGTCGGCCATCCCCTTGCGGGGCAGATTCCACGGAACCCGGATAGCACAGGAGCTCGCAAACAGCTGGGGCTGGCAACAGATCGGCCGCTGCTTTGCATAATGCCCGGCAGCCGTGGCGGTGAGGTGGCGCTGATGGGCGAACTGTTCCTGATCGTGGCTCAACGTCTGCTTGAGTCCAATTCGCAGTTACAGTTTTTGATTCCAGCAGCCAACGGCGATCGACACAGACAATTAACCGAGATTCTTGCAGAGTATCCGCAACTGCCTGTCACGCTAATCGAACAGCAGTCGCTACTGGCAATGGA
The DNA here is from genome assembly GCA_963855085.1 of Gammaproteobacteria bacterium. Taxonomy (GTDB): domain Bacteria; phylum Pseudomonadota; class Gammaproteobacteria; order Pseudomonadales; family Porticoccaceae; genus HTCC2207. Next base: position 8,711 of record CAWLBR010000090.1, on the reverse strand, counting down.
GGCAGCTGACGCAGTATTGCTCGCCTCAGGCACCACAGCCTTGGAAGCTATGTTGCTAAAGAAGCCAATGGTGGTGAGTTACAAACTGGGCAAGTGGACCTACAAACTGGTGCGACCCTTTATTAAGACGCCTTTCGCCTCTATCCCTAATTTACTGGCGTCTGAGATGGTGGTGCCGGAGCTGATTCAAGATGATGCCACGGTGGAGAGTCTCAGCGCAGCCGTGAGCAATGCCTTGGATACCAATGCGCGACACTCAGTGGAACAGCGCTTTGAAGAACTTTATGAACAGATTAACCTGCCATCCGGCGATACAGCCGCTGCTGCAATTAAAAAGCTGATCTGCTTGTGAAGCCCTCTAACGTTAAGCCCTCTAACTATAAACTATGGAAACCCCCAGCCAATATTAAATTCCTCGCCGGTGTCGACGAAGTAGGGCGCGGCCCTCTGGCCGGTGATGTGGTTACTGCTGCAGTTATTCTGCCGGTTAATCACGGGATTGAAGGGCTGGCGGACTCGAAAGTACTGTCCAGCCGCCAGCGAGAAAACCTCTATGCCGATATCACCAGTCGCGCACTCTGCTGGTCTGTAGCGCGCTGCTCTGTCGCTGAAATTGATCGTTTTAATATTTTGCAGGCCACCTTGATGGCCATGCGTCGCGCTGTCATGGGTCTAAGCCAGCAGCCAGATTATGTGGCTGTGGATGGCAATCGTCTGCCGCAGTGGGAGTATCGCGGAGAAGCAGTGGTTAAGGGCGATGGCCGGGTGGAATGTATCAGCGCTGCGTCGATTATTGCCAAGGTGGTGCGAGATGCTGAAATGAAAGCGCTGGATGTCACCTATCCCGGTTATGGCTTTGCCGCTAACAAAGGCTATGGCACACCACAGCACCTGGAGGCCCTTGCTCGCATCGGAGCAACCCCAATTCACCGCAGGACTTTTGCGCCAGTAAGAGAGCAATTAGAACTCGTACAATCTGGTCTTTTTGATTAGGTAGGCTCGCGGTTAGTGGATATACTATTGGCCACCAAAGCGAGGCTAGTACCAAGAGCTCTGTAAGCTTATTGCCAGTCCCCGCATTCGAATAAAAATAATTAATCTAGGGTTTAAGGGGATTGTCTTGAGATACGCACAGATAACCGGCTGGGGAAAATATGCTCCACCGCTGCTGATGACAAACGATGATATGGCCAAGATTGTAGAGACCAGTGACGAGTGGATTTTCTCCCGTTCGGGTATTCGTCAGCGGCACTATAGTCATGTTTCTACTGGTGAGATGGCTTGGCTTGCTGCCGAGCGCGCGCTAGCTGCTGCAGGTATTGATGCGGATGATATAGACCTGATTATATTAGGCTCCACGACTCCGGAAGAGGCCTGTCCCAACACGGCAAGTTTGATTAAAAATAAACTTGGCGCTACAAAGGCCGCGGCTTTTGACCTCAACTCAGCCTGCACTAGCTGGTTTTATGGGCTCAATAGCGCCACGGATATGATTAAAGCAGGTTCAATCAATAAAGCCTTGGTTATTGGCTCTGAACGTATTTCCCTGGCGATGGATTGGCAAAAGCGCGAATCCTGCTTTCTCTTTGGTGATGGTGCCGGTGCTGTGGTTATCGAAGCTTCTGACCAAGAGAGTGGCTTGCTTGCGGGAAAGATGAGCTGTGTGCCCGATAGCCGTGAATGCTTGCGACTGCCAAACTGGGGGCTATCTCCGGCCCATTGGACTGGTGATCTGCATGTTTCGCTGGATTTTGATGGCCAGGAAATTTTTAAGAGTGCTGTCAAAGGCATGTCTGATGCGATCAATGATGTGCTCGAAAAACAGGGTTTGACGGCAGACGATATCGACCTGTTCGTTCCCCATCAAGCGAATGTTCGAATCATTCAAACCCTTGCCAAACGCCTCAACTTCCCCATGGAAAAAGTTGTTGTTGCCATTCATGAATATGGCAATACATCGGCCGCGTCGATTCCGCTTGCGCTCTGCGATGCATTGGAAGAGGGTCGAGTTAAGCCGGGTATGGTCATTCTCACCGCAACCTTTGGTGCGGGTCTGACCTGTGGCGCTGGCATTATTAAATGGGGCGAGCGAGTAGAGCCTCTGGCACTCTCGGATAAATCGGTTCCTGATTTTGATGGCACGGTGTTTGATCTAATGAAAGATAGCTTCACCCACTACGGTGTTGATGCCAGTCATCTGTTAACCAAAGGCAAAGGGTAAATCCAATAACTACTGCATCATTTGTTCATCTGCGGCTGCATTCTGAATACTCATTAGTCGATGGGTTGGTTAGAATAAAGCCTCTGGCCAAGGCCGTGGCCGAGCTGGGCATGCCCGCTGTGGCGCTCACCGACTTCAATAATTTCTTTGCAGCGGTAAAGTTTTACAAAGCCACTCAGGGATCCGGCGTCAAACCTATTCTCGGTACCGACCTGCTGGTGCTCGATGAAAGTGGCGAAGGCAGCCCCACCCAGTTAGTGCTGCTGGTCAAAGACCAGGTCGGCTATGCCAACCTCACCAAACTAATTTCCAAGGCCTATCAAGAGGGCCAGCGCCAAGGCGTACCCCATATTAAAAAGTCCTGGCTGAGTGAATTCAGTGATGGCCTGATCGCCCTGTCCGGTGGTCGCAGTGGCGAGATTGGTGTGGCCCTGGTGTCCAGTCGTGCCGACGATGCTGCCACGGCTCTTGAGGAGTTTATGGCGCTATTTGGAGACCGTTTCTATCTTGAGCTGCAGCGCACTGGCCGCGCTGAAGAAGAGGATTATTTACACGCTGCGGTAGAGCTAGCCGCACGCTACAACTGCCCAGTAGTAGCTACCAATGATGTGCGCTTTATATCAAAGAGCGAGTTTGAGGCCCACGAAGCCCGGGTCTGTATTCATGAGGGCCGCGCTCTAGATGATCCTCGCCGAGAGCGACGCTTCTCGGAGCAGCAGTATCTGCGCAGTGCAGAGGAAATGGCTGAGCTATTTTCCGATATACCCGAAGCTCTGGAAAACAGTGTTGAGATCGCTCGGCGGTGCTCGATTGAGTTGCGTTTGGGAGAGTACTTTCTGCCGGATTATCCGATCCCAGATGGCATGACAATCAATGAGTTCTTTACTCTTGAATCGAAAAAAGGCCTGCAGGCTCGCCTCGAGGTACTCTACGATACCAGTGCCGCTGATTTTCCCGAGATCCAAAAACGCTACACCGAGCGCCTGGAATTCGAGCTTAAAATTATTATCCAAATGGAATTCCCCGGTTACTTTCTGATTGTGATGGACTTTATCCGCTGGGCAAAAAACAATCTTATTCCTGTGGGTCCTGGACGGGGTTCTGGTGCCGGCTCTTTAGTCGCCTACTCATTGCTGATTACCGATCTAGATCCTTTGGAATACGATCTACTCTTTGAGCGCTTTCTCAATCCAGAGCGAGTGTCGATGCCGGATTTCGATATCGACTTTTGTATGGAAGGGCGCGACCGGGTTATCGCCTATGTTGCTGAGCAGTATGGCCGCGATGCCGTGTCGCAGATCGTCACCTTCGGCACCATGGCGGCTAAGGCTGTGGTGCGCGATGTGGCGCGAGTGCAAGGCAAGTCCTATGGCCTCGCCGATAAACTCTCCAAGTTAATTCCCTTCGAAGTGGGCATGACTCTGGAGAAGGCAGTCGAGCAGGAAGAGACACTAAAGCAGTTCTTGGATGACGATGAAGAAGCCGCCGAAATCTGGGGCATGGCGGTGCAGCTCGAAGGTGTTGCCCGCAACTGTGGTAAACACGCTGGTGGTGTAGTGATTGCACCCACCAAGATCACCGATTTCTCGCCGATCTATTGCGATGAGACCGGCGGCGGCGTGGTTACCCAGTTTGATAAAAATGATGTGGAAGATGCCGGTCTGGTTAAGTTCGATTTCTTGGGCCTGCGCACACTGACGATTATTGACTGGGCGGTGCGCATGATTAATGCGGACCGCAGCATTGTTGGTGAAGCGCCTCTCGAAATCGACAAGATCCCCCTCGATGATCAGCCTACCTATGGCTTGATGCAGCGGGCTGAAACCACCGCTGTGTTCCAGCTTGAGTCCCGGGGTATGAAAGAGCTGATTAAGAAGCTCGGGCCCGATCGCTTTGAAGATATTATTGCACTGGTGGCCCTGTTCCGTCCTGGTCCGCTGCAGTCCGGTATGGTCGACGATTTTATTAATCGTAAAAAAGGCCGTGCCGAGGTTAGTTACCCCCATTCCCAGTATCAGCACGAGTGCCTGAAGCCAGCCTTAGAACCCACCTACGGCATTATTCTCTATCAGGAACAGGTGATGCAGATCGCTCAGGAGATGGGCGGCTTTACACTGGGTGGCGCTGATTTACTCCGTCGCGCCATGGGTAAAAAGAACGCTGATGAAATGGCCAAACAGCGCATGTTGTTTGTTGACGGAGCCATAGGCAAGGGCTTTACCAAAGAGTTGGCCTCAAATATTTTCGATCTGATGGAGAAGTTTGCCGGCTACGGTTTTAACAAGTCTCACTCCGCCGCCTATGCTTTGGTGGCCTATCAGACCGCCTGGTTAAAACAGCACTATCCCGCCCAGTTTATGGCGGCGACCATCTCTTCGGATATGGACAAAACCGATAAGGTAGTGACCTTTATCGATGAATGTCGGGCCATGAAGCTTGAGTTGTTGCCGCCAGATGTGAATGGTGGGCAGTTCCACTTTAGTGTCGATAAGCAAAACAGTGTGATCTACGGCTTGGGTGCCATTAAAGGTCTAGGTGAAGGTCCGGTGAGCAATATTCTCGCTGCGCGCAACGAAGGAGGGCCGTTTAAGGATCTCTTCGATTTTTGTGCGCGGGTGGATGGCCGCAAGGTGAATAAACGCGCCATCGAAGCGCTTATCCGCAGTGGTGCCTTTGATCAAATTGGTCCCGATGGCGAGATCGGTTACCGCCGTGCAGTGATGCTGGCGGCCATGGATCAAGCGGTTAAGCTCGCCGAGCAGCACGCCCGCAACACCAGCAGTGGTATGGGCGATCTGTTTGGCAGTTCCATTGTTGAGAGCGCCTCAGATATTAACTACACAAGCTATGGCGCAGCGCGCAGTCTCTCTGGAAGAGAGCGATTAAACGGTGAGCGCGACACCCTTGGTCTCTATCTCACTGGACACCCCATCGATGAATACGAAGAGGAACTGCAGATGATGCATCCCAATCGTATCTCCAAATTGCGTCCGGCCAAGGTTCTTGCCACGGTCTCCGGAATGGTTATCGCTATGCGGGTGATGAAGAACAAGCGCGGTGAGAACTTTGCCTTTATTACTCTCGATGACAAGAGCGGCCGTCTTGAACTGTCGATATTCGCTGAAAAATACAATGTCTATCGCGAGATTCTGGTTAAAGACGCCTTGCTGGTAGTGCAGGGCGTAGTCTCTGAGGACAGCTTTACCGGTGGTCTTAAAATGCTCGCCGAATCGATTCAGTCAATTTATGAAGCGCGATGCAGCAAAGTGAAGCGTCTTGCACTGACTATTGATAGCACTGCAAATGGTGGCAACTCATATGATGGAAAGTGGGTCGAGAGTTTGCAGAGTTCGGTCAATGCCTACAAGGATGGCAACTGCCCTTTAGAAGTCGACTATATTGGGCCCAGCGCCAGCGGTCGTTTAAAACTTGGCAGTCAGTGGCGGGTGCAGCCACGGGACGAGTTGATTGGACAGTTGCGAGAAAAATTTGGAAAAAACAACGTCACTTTGCACTATGATTAAGAAGTTCGCTCCGGGAACTAGGGCGTATGCGGCTAGGAAGCACTGAAAGGTGCCAGATATTTTCTTGGCACAGTGCCTAAGCTTAATCGGCTCTAGCGTAGACGTTTATTAGTGTTAGAATGCGCGCAGACCCCGTTTTATACCAAGACACGAGATTTCTCTACCCATGAATTTAAACTATCTCTCTTTCGAACAGCCTATAGCCGAACTCGAAGCAAAGATCGAAGAACTACAGCTTGTTGGCAATGACAATGATCTAAATATTGCCGACGAAGTAACCAAGCTGCGTGATAAATCCCGCAAGCTCACTGAAAGTATCTACACCAAGTTAACCCCCTGGCAAGTTGTCCAGGTGGCCCGTCATCCCCATCGCCCCTACGCTCTCGACTACATCAAACGAATCTTTACCGACTTCGAAGAGATGCATGGCGACCGTCACTTTGGCGACGACAATGCGATTGTTGGTGGTGTAGCCCGTTTAAACGGCGTGCCGGTGATGGTTATCGGCGAAGAGAAGGGCCGCGGCGTCAACGAAAAGGTAATGCGTAACTTTGGCATGCCGAAACCTGAAGGCTATCGCAAAGCGCTGCGCCTAATGGAAACGGCAGAGCGTTTTAAAATGCCTGTGCTGACTCTAATTGATACTCCCGGTGCCTACCCAGGCATCGACTCTGAAGAGCGCAATATCTCTGAAGCCATAGCCCGCAACCTAGCGACCATGTCTCGACTGAAAACACCGATTATCTGCACAGTGATAGGTGAGGGTAGTTCTGGTGGTGCTCTGGCAATTGGCGTTGGTGATAAAATCAATATGCTGCAATACAGCACCTATTTTGTTATCTCTCCAGAAGGCTGTGCCAATATTATTTGGAAAACCAGCGAGAAGGCACCACTGGCCGCTGAAGCCATGGGCGTGACATCAGACAATCTGGAAAAGCTCGGTATAGTCGACGAGACTATCCCCGAGCCAATGGGTGGAGCGCATCGCGATATAGATACCATGTGTGAGACCCTTAAAAACAGTCTCAGTCGCCAACTTGAGGAGCTCTCGGCAGTGCCTATGGATGAGTTGTTGGAGACGCGGTTTGAACGATTGATGTCTTATGGCCGTCCTGACTAGGCCCTCTGCATAGGCCCTCTTCATAGCCCGTCTAGATAGCCCATCTAGAGAGCCTGCCCTATAAATTTTTGAGCTAATAAAAAGCCGCCGACTCTAAAGAGCGGCGGCTTTTTTGTGGCTATTACCAATTCAATTGTCAGACAGTGTAGAAATCGCCGCCAGGGCATCAGGGTCCTGCGCCTTAATTTTATTGGCTATGTGATGCTGGAAAAAGTAGTGAAAATCATCGCAGTCCTCGGACTCAAAGAGGCAGTCATCACCTGGTAGGACCGGAGTGCTGATCATTTTGCTGTCATCGATTAACATAGCGCTGACACTGCCATCCTGACGCAGTCTCCAGCTGACTACTTCTTTAAGAGTGATGGTTTTGAATTTGTCTGCTGACAATACCGCATGGGTGCCAATGGTGTCGGGGATTTCCTGAATGATCTCGCGATCGGATTCGCATTGATACTCATAGTAATCAGCTGCCGTCTCCAGCTCGACAATCTTATGCAGTGGTGCGCTGTAAAAAAGCTCGTCGACACCGGCATCGTAATAGCCTTGCCACTGGCCATTTAAGGGGTCATTGATTTCGTCGCAGGGCACTAGTTCATGGAGCCAGGGCACCAGCCCTACGACTTCACCGCTGGCACGTAGTCCCCAGGCAAGAACTTTAACCGAGAATAGCTTGTCCTGATGCTCTGAGTTGGAATAGAGCATTTCCAGTCCGTCGAGCTCCGGAGTGATACGAATAAGCTTGTTATTGAGGTTATCTGAGAGCGGCTTGCGCGTGAAGATGTCGATAACGTTATCAGGCTGGGGTTTTGAATCAGACTTTTTCTCAGATCCTGGTTTAGTCTTTGAGCCAGATTTTGAACTGGCTTTAGACGCAGATTTGAAATCAATGATTTTGCTCATCGGTCCATCTCCTTGATCGGTTGGCAGGAAACGCGTCTTACCTGTTAAAGGTGCTTCAATTAAAGGTGCCTCAATTAAAGGTACTCCAGAACTATGCAAAGTACAATAAATTGAATTGATAATAGCCGGTGCTGCGAATTGGAAATGCCTATATAATTTCAGTTTGGCACAGTATCTAGAGCTTGGGGTAATAATTGTTAACAGAGAATCTGCGCTTGGCACCCGTCAGGGAGTTGTTTGACCTGCTGTTTGGCGATCGACTCAATACCCGTTTGCTGGGGGGCGCCGACGAACCGATTTATATTCCCGCTGGATTGACCACAGGCGAAGCTGGACTCGGTCCTGTGGAAACCTACCACCGGCTCTATTTTCGCCATGATTATCTCTCTAGCGCGCTCCATGAGTCGGCCCATTGGTGCATTGCCGGGGCCCAGCGTCGAGAGCAGGTGGACTTTGGTTACTGGTATAGTCCCGATGGTCGCTCGTCACAGCAACAGCAGTTATTCGAGCAGGCTGAGGTTAGGCCTCAGGCTCTGGAATGGATATTCTCGGTGGCCTGTGGTCAGCGTTTTCGCGTTAGCGCCGACAACCTGGCCTCGGATCAGGGCGCCAGTGGCGACTTTGTTGCGGCGGTTGTCGAGCAGGCACAAAGTTGGTGTGCTGGCGGCAGTTTGCCCCCGAGAGGGCGGTTGTTTATTCAAGCCTTGGCCGATCGATTTGACTGTGCCGCGCCACTGTCTCAGGAACACTATCAGTTAGACGCACTTACTTGAAGGCACTTGATTAAGAGCTCTTGATTAAAGGCAGCTATTCAGGAGAAGCTATTCAAGAGTCGCTATATTAAAAGGTACTTGGCTAGCGGCGAATATCGCCAGTTTTTTTACACTTACGCAGGAGCGCAACGAGTCTATTATGCAAGCTTATCTTATCGATTCATCAATCTACA
>CAWLBR010000089.1:0-9725 GCA_963855085.1 Gammaproteobacteria bacterium | reverse complement strand
GAGATCCTTCGGTTCGCTTTACTCTCTAAGGATGACAAGGTTGTGTGTCATTCCGACCTCTCCACCTGTCATCCCGACCGAAGTGGAGGGGTCTCATCCAGTTGGCAGGAGACCCTTTACTAGATCGTCGCCTTAGGCTGCCATTCTGCACGGAGATCCTTCGGTTCGCTTTGCTCTCTCAGGATGACAAGGTTGTGTGTCATTCCGACCACTCCACCTGTCATTCCGACCTCTCCACCTGTCATCCCGACCGAAGTGGAGGGATCTCATCCAGTTGGCAGGAGACCCTTTACTAGCTCGTCGCCTTAGGCTGCCATTCTGCACGGAGATCCTTCGGTTCGCTTTGCTCTCTCAGGATGACAAGGTTGTGTGTCATTCCGACCACTCCAGTTATTTTTATGGGTTACTGGTCCCAAGGAGTCGAATCATAGTCTTTTGGCTGCACCTCTAATGGCCTTTAGGGCCATATAGTTGTTAACAAGTATCTTGGTTTTTGCATGTAAATCAATATGCACCAGGACTATAATTGAGCTTCATTTTTCGTCTGGCCGAAACAGGGGTGGTGCTCTATCTCGATAAACCGCCTTAATAGCCACCAAGAACCAAAATTATTAGTCATCCAACATAGAACAACCATCAAGGACTCCCACAGTGACCAACCCACTTTTAGAAACCCACGAACTGCCCCCATTCACCGCTATTCGTGCCGAGCATGTCGAGCCCGCTATCGAAAAACTGATCGATCAAAATCGCACTGCTCTCGAAGCACAGCTTTCGGGGCTTGAGAACGTCACCTGGGATTCTCTAATTGAGCCAATAGATACGCACAATGAAATCCTCAGTCAAGCCTGGTCTCCTGTAAGCCATCTAAATAGCGTGGTAAATTCGGACGCACTGCGGGAAGCCTACAATAACTGTGTCGGAAAATTAGCCCAGTGGGGAACTGAAACTGGCCAAAATGAAACTCTTTTTCAAGCCTATAAAACCCTCTCAGAGAGCGAAGAGTTTGCTAGTTTAACTCAGGCACAGCGCCACAGTATCAAGCTGGCTCTGCAGAGTTTTCACCTTTCAGGCGTGTCACTGGCAAAAGATAAAAAACAGCAGTTCTCGACGTTAACCCAGCGGTTGGCCGAACTTAGCAGCACGTTTGGCGACAATGTCATGGATGCCACTCAAGCATGGTCTCTGCTGATTGCCGATGTAACCGAACTCACCGGTGTCACCGACAGCTCGCTGGCTCTTCTCGCCCAGGCCGCTGCAGAAAAAGATCAAAGCGGTTATTTACTCACGCTGGACCAGCCCTGTTTTATCGCCATCATGACTTATGCCGACAGTCGCTCATTGCGCGAACAGATGTATCAGGCCTTTACCACCCGTGCTTCTGATCAGGGTCCACAGGCTGGGCAGTGGGATAACAGCGCAATCATTGATGAGACATTAAAACTGCGTCATGAACTGTCCCAAATACTCGGCCTAGGCAACGCTGCCGAGGTTTCACTGGCGCCGAAGATGGCCAGCTCAACCACTCAGGTGATGAGTTTTTTAAATGACCTCGCCAAGCAGGTTAAGCCCCAGGCCGAAAAAGAATTTGCCGAGCTCTCCGCTTTTGCCAAAACAGAGCTGCAGATCGATGATCTCAAGGCTTGGGATATTGCCTATGTGTCAGAGAAGCTGCGCACCCAGCGCTACGCCATCAGTGTTGAAGAACTGCGCCCCTGGTTTCCCGTGGAGCGGGTTTTAGAGGGTCTCTACAATATTACCGGCCGACTGTTCGATATCAGTATTGAAGAAGATACCAGTGTCGACCTGTGGCACAAGGACGCCAGGTTCTATCGCATCTCGCGCAACGGCCAAGCCATAGCGAGTTTTTATATGGATTTATACGCCCGTGAAAAGAAGCAGGGCGGGGCATGGATGGATGTCTGTAGATCACGACGTAAAGTGGCTGAGGGTATTCAACTGCCGGTTGCCTATCTCACCTGTAACTTTACGCCCCCTGTCGCAGGGAAATCAGCGCTGTTAACCCATGACGAAGTCACCACCTTATTCCATGAGTTTGGGCATGGCCTGCATCATATGCTGACACAGGTTGAGGTCTTAGAAGTGTCGGGTATTAATGGCGTCGCCTGGGATGCGGTAGAGCTGCCCAGTCAATTCTTGGAAAACTGGTGCTGGCAGGAAGAGAGTATCGCACTGATATCAGCCCATTTTGAAACCGGCGAAGCCCTGCCCAAAGCCATGCTGGATAAATTATTGGCAGCAAAGAACTTTCAATCAGGTATGGCCCTGGCTCGCCAGCTGGAGTTTTCCACCTTCGATTTTCGTCTGCACCTAGAATACAATCCGAGCAATCCACGCAGCCCTCAAGAGTTGATCAACGAGGTGCGGGAGCAAATCGCGGTTATTAAAGCCCCAGACTACAATCGCTTTCAAAATGGCTTTGGGCATATTTTTGCTGGGGGTTATTCAGCTGGTTATTACAGTTATCTCTGGGCCGAAGTATTGTCTGCGGATGCCTTTTCGCTATTTGAAGAACAGGGTATTTTTGATCAAGCCACCGGCGATAAATTCCGTGGGGCGATTCTCGAGAAAGGCGGATCAGATGACGCGATGAATCTGTTTGTACAGTTTCGTGGTCGAGAGCCGTCTAATGAGGCGCTGTTGAGACATAGGGGCATTGCTTAGCAATATGCCGCGGTGATTGGGCATGGGATCGGCAGTGTTGAGTGCGGCGGGAGGTTTTGAGATCCCTCGTCGCGCTGCTCTGTCGGGATGATAGTTGTAGTTGATTTTGTCATCTCGAGCCTACTAGTTAGTCCTCTCGAACTTAACAGGCAGTACTCTCGAAGGCACTCAGCTGTCCTCTCGGACGCCCCAGCTGTCATCTCGAACGCATGCGAGAGATTTCTATGCTCAGCCGCCCTCAGGCCAGCAGATTGATAATATTAAAAAACTATTCACTGTTGCGACAAAGGGAAGGTCAAGAAAAGCTCTTCGGTTAATATCCTGTACTAAGCTCATAGAATATAAATGGATATAGCAGTTTAGAACGGAGACTCCATATGAAGGCGCCAGAAATTCCTCCCGCCGAGGTACCAAGGCTAGAAACCCTCAGATCATTAGATATATTGGATACTCCTCAGGAAGAACGCTTCGATCGTTTAACACGCATGGCAAAGCGGCTGTTTAATGTGCCTATTGCACTGGTGAGCTTGGTCGATGAAAACCGTCAGTGGTTTAAATCCTGTGTTGGCCTACCTGCATCAGAAACGCCGAGAGATATTTCATTCTGTGGCCATGCCATTCTTGGTGAGGGCGTTTTTATTATTCCCGATGCGACCGCCGATGAACGATTCCATGATAATCCTCTGGTGGTTGATGAACCCAATATTCGCTTCTATGCAGGCTGCCCCCTGCGAGCCCTTAATGGCAGTCATATGGGCACGCTGTGCATTATTGATGACAAGCCCCGGGACTTTGAAGAGCATGACCTAGATGCGTTAAAAGACCTTGCGGCGATGGCTGAGCAGGAGTTGGCGGCACTGCAGCTAGCGGTGCTGGATGAGTTGACCGAGATTTCCAATCGACGGGGGTTTATGAGCCTGGTTGGCCATGCAATTCGCATGTGTGCGCGGCAAAAGATGTCTGCATCTCTAGTGTTTTTTGATCTGGATAAATTTAAGTCGATCAACGATACCCACGGCCATGTCGAAGGCGATCGGGCACTGGTCACATTCGCTAAAATTTTGCACAAAACCCTGCGCGAGTCTGATTTGGTGGCGCGCATCGGTGGCGATGAGTTTGCCGCATTACTTTTGGATACCCCAAAAGCCTCGGCGCTGGATGTGATCCTGAGGCTGCAGGCGAGATTGGATGTCTATAATGACAAGTCGGTCCATGATTATAAAATCGACTTTTCCTTTGGCGTTGTGGATTTTGACCCTCAGATACACGCTGACGTCGAAGCCTTACTCGCCGATGGTGATGCAATGATGTATGAGTGCAAGCAAACAAAGAGTTAACGCTGGCCGCGAAAATCTCATAGACTGGCGTTTCGTTTTGAGACTCTGTTGAGAGTATTTTCATGGCTGAATCCAACGCTTTTATACCGCTGAATTTTTCTGTCCAGGAACAGCAGGACATGCAGGTGGCTGCCGAAGCGTTTTACAAGCAGATGGCAACTCGCCGTTCGGTGCGCGACTTCTCCGACCAAGCGATTCCCGACTCAGTGCTTGAGAATGCCATTTTGGCTGCAGGCACCGCACCCAGTGGCGCCAATATGCAGCCCTGGCACTTTGTAGTGGTTCAGAATCCAGAGATCAAAGCACAGATCCGGCAGGCCGCTGAGAAAGAGGAACGCGAGCTCTATGAGCACCGAGCCTCTGATGAATGGCTCGATGCTCTGGCACCCCTGGGTACTGATGCCAATAAACCTTTTCTGGAAACAGCTCCCGCGTTGATCGCGATCTTTCTGAAGAAGGTGACCATTGACGCCGATGGCACTAAGCACAAGAATTACTACACCCCTGAGTCTGTTGGTATTGCCACAGGTCTGTTGATTACCGCCCTGCACCAAGCCGGGCTGGCAACATTGACCCACACCCCAAGTCCGATGAAATTTCTCGCTGAGATTCTCCAGCGACCCAGCCATGAGCGGCCGTTCTTACTCTTGGTGGTGGGCTATCCTGCCGAGGGCACTCTAGTCCCAAATATCCAGCGCTTACCCTTAAGGGATATAGCCACCTTCTTAAAGTGATTAGGCGTGCTTAAAGCGTGTCTATGCCTGTCAGACTTTGCCATAATGGAGGGCCTTAGTATCTAATAATTAGCATCCAATAAGTTGACGGAATACCTATGTCGAACCCAACCCAGCTAACCCACCTAAACGCCAATGGCGAAGCCCATATGGTCGATGTATCGGCTAAAGCGGATACGGCGCGCACGGCCATTGCACAATCACAGGTCGAGCTGACGCCGGCTATAGTGGCGGCGATCACTGATAATAGCCTGCCGAAGGGTGACCTGTTTGCTACGGTGAGAATTGCCGGTATTCAGGCGGCGAAAAAATGTAGCGACCTGATTCCCCTCTGTCATCCATTGCCGCTGTCGAAGATTACTGTGGATATTGAACTTCAGAGCCAGAGTCTAGTGATCACTGCGCTGTGTAAAACCACAGGCAAGACCGGTGTTGAGATGGAGGCCCTGACTGCGGCGTCGGTTGCTGCCCTCACGGTTTACGACATGTGCAAAGGCCTAGATAAGGGCATGGTGATTCGTGAAACCAAGCTATTGGAGAAGACTGGCGGCAAATCTGGAGACTGGTCTAGCAATGATTAATGTACTGTTTTTTGGTCGCCTCGGTGACTTTTCCAAGCAGGTCCCCTCGACTATCGAGGCCTCAACGCCGGCTGAGATTCGTGAGTTATTGGCTGCAGATTTTCCCGATTTGGCCCGTGAGTTGAATCAGCCCCAGGTGTTGGTCTCGGTTAATAAAATGATCGTAGGTTGGGACCAGCCCTTATTCGATGGCAGTGAAGTGGCATTTTTACCACCGGTAACGGGTGGCTGAAGATGACTGATCGCATCCGTATTCAGCAGCAGGATTTTGATCTGGCCGAGGAGTATCAACTGCTTCGCCAGGCCGATTCTGCCGTGGGTGCGGTGGTGACTTTTTCCGGTCTGGTGCGTGACTTTGAAGTGACCACTGAAGGGACGGATTTAGTTGAGAATTCGATCGACTTTCTGAGCTTGCAACATTACCCAGGCATGACCGAGACACTGCTGGAAACCATCGTTGAGAGAGCTAACCAACGCTGGAATTTGATCGCTACAACCGTGATTCATCGGGTCGGGGATCTGGCCCCACAGGACCAAATTGTTCTGGTTGGCGTCGCCAGCCAGCACCGTACCGATGCCTTTGAGGCGGCGCAGTTTTTGATGGACTACCTCAAGACTCAAGCGACCTTTTGGAAGTCGGTAAGGCGCAATGGCGAGCAGCAGTGGATCGAGAGTAAAGCCTCAGATCAGCAGGCTGCAGCGCGCTGGGATAGTTCAGATGATAAATAAGATTGATGGGTTGATACTGGCTGCAGGTCGTTCAACAAGAATGGGTTGTGGCGATAAGTTAAAGTCAATTCTAGGAAAAAAAACACTGCTAAAACATGTCGTTGATCGTCTCGGACCCCAGGTCGGCGAGCTGTTTATCAATGCCAATCCAGCCCTCTGTGGCGAGCAATCTCTAACGGTTATCGCCGATCATATAGAGGGCTTTCAGGGGCCTTTAACCGGTCTCTGGAGCGCACTGAAAAGTGACCAATTGAGCGATGTCAGCTACCTGATGATGGTTCCCTGTGACGGACCTTTTATCCCAGAGAATTTGGTCGCGGAGCTGTTTCAGCTGATGGTGAAAAATGATGCTGATATCGCCTGCGTGCGCTATCAGGGGTTTTCTCAGCCGACTTTTTCTCTCTGGCATAAGCGGGTTCTGCCAACTGTGGAAGAGGCATTCTTAGTCAAGAAACAGGGTGGCTTTAAGCCTCTTTTAGCGGAGTTAAATACGGTTTATCTCGACTGGCCAGAGCAACCGCTAAACCCATTTTTTAACATCAACACCCCTGAAGATTTAGCTGAAGCGGAGTTACTTTTAGCGTGAGCACTGAACTCAGGCATGAGCAATTTATGCGCTATAGCCGTCACCTGCTGATGGACGATATTGGCGAGGCTGGGCAGCAGAAGCTTTCCCAGGCACGGGTATTAATTGTGGGTCTCGGTGGGCTCGGTTGTCCGGTTGGGTTGTATTTGGCTGCGGCGGGGGTTGGGCATTTATCCTTATGCGATCCGGATGTGGTTGAACTGAGTAATCTGCAACGGCAGATCCTTTATCGCGAGACAGACTGTGATCAGCACAAGGTTGAATGCGCCGAGCGTGAGTTGCGGGCTATGAACCCTTATATCAATGTCATTAGTTATGCGGCTGAGATAACAGATGAATTAATCGGCGATCAAGATATTGTAGTCGACTGTACTGATAATTTAGCGGCTCGGCAGTTGATGAACAGTGCCTGCCACAGGAATAAGATTGGTTTTGTCAGTGCCTCGGCGCTGGGTTGGGAAGGGCAGTTAATGGCGTTTGATTTTGCCGCTCATGCTCGTTTGTGCCTTAACTGTATTATTGATAAGGACTCGCCAGAGCCGATGCAGAATTGTTCTAATTCTGGGGTAGTGGGTCCGGTGTTGGGCGCTATGGGTAGTTTGCAGGCGACCACGGTGATAAGAATGGTGTTGGGGTATTTTCAGCAGCATGGAGAAATGCAGCGCTATGACGGCAAGGCTGGGCGATGGCTGTCTTTGGCGGCTAGTGCAAAGGATGGTTGTGGGGTTTGTGGCGAGGCTGGGTGAGAACCGTTGGTTTTGCTTACTAATCCTGCCATTTAGGTGACTATCACCGCTGTGATTCTGGCAGCCGCCACCTATGTCATCCTGAGCGGAGGCGAAAGATCTCCTTTTACTGGCACCGAATGAGAACGTAGCGTACTGGACGAGATCCTTCGGCTCCGCTCAGGATGACAGTGTGGGGGCTCAGGATGACAGTGTGGGGGCTCAGGATGACAGTGTGGGTGGCTCAGGATGACAAAGTACGGGGCGCAGGAAAAAGTAGTACGCTCAAACTAACAAGTTGAACATTAACAACAGGAGTAATAAACGTGGCTCACGATGCATCAGCCCCAAGACGTTTTGTTAAAATCGCCATACTCACGGTGTCCGACACCCGCAGTTTGGAAACCGACACCAGTGGTTCATTTCTTCAGCAAGCCCTAGAGCAAGAGGGCCACCAGCTTGCCGATCGCAAACTGGTTATCGACGACATCTACCAAATGCGCGCCGTGGTCTCCACCTGGATCGCCGACCCTGAAGTGGAAGTGATCATCACCACCGGCGGCACCGGCTTTACCGGCCGCGACAGCACTCCTGAAGCTCTGTCTCCACTGTTTGATAAGCATATTGAAGGCTTTGGCGAACTATTCCGCCAGCTCTCTTACGACGAGATTGGCACCTCTACTGTGCAGTCGCGCTGTTTGGCTGGGCTGTCGAACAACACCGCTATTTTCTGTGTGCCAGGATCCACTGGCGCTTGCAAAACCGGTTGGAATGGCATTATCAAGCAGCAGCTGGACAGCACCTTTCAGCCCTGTAACTTTGTTCAGCATGTGCGTAAAAAGTCACTCTAATGCTTAGTGTCTCAGAGGCTATTAAGCAACTTGTTGTCAGCACTAAACCGGCAACGGCAATCGAGTCCCTATCGGTACTGGATAGCCATGGGCGCGTTCTTGCGACGGATATTTGCGCCGCGGTAGATGTGCCACCTGCCGACAATAGCGCGATGGATGGTTACGCCTTTTGTTATGCCGAGGCCGCTACAAATCAGTTCAAATTGCCTCTCAGTCAGCGCATCGCCGCAGGCACCGCACCAGAGTCTCTGGCCTCCAATACAGCGGCACGAATCTTTACCGGTGCAGAGATTCCCGCCGGGGCAGATACAGTTGCCATGCAGGAAAACTGCACTGAGAAAAATGGAATAGTTGACGTCGATGCTGCGGTAAAAGCGCAGGGCAATGTCAGGCCCCAAGGTCAGGATATTCAAGCGGGCCAGATTATTTTGACCGCAGGTACCAAAATCCGCGCTCAGGAAATGGGGTTACTCTCATCCATTGGTATTGCAGTGGTCGAGGTATTTAAACCATTGCGAGTGGCGATATTCTCCACTGGCGATGAGCTTGTAGAGCCGGGCATCCGCTTGAAACCAGGCCAGATCTATAACTCCAATCGCGCCACCCTAATCGGTTTGATTCAATCCTTGGGCATGGTCCCCGTGGATTTAGGCACAGTGGCAGATAGCCCAGAGGCCACCGACGCCGTATTAATTAAAGCGGCTGAGATGGGCGATATTATTATCAGCGCTGGCGGGGTATCCGTTGGTGAAGAGGACTATGTGAAAGACGCCGTGGCCAAAGCCGGGGAGCTCAATTTCTGGAAAGTCGCGATCAAGCCAGGCAAGCCCCTGGCCTTTGGTCAGGTGAACAATAAGCCCTTTATCGGCCTGCCCGGCAATCCAGCATCGGTGTTTGTCACCTTTATGATTCTGGCACGGCCGTTTTTACTGGCCAGTCAAGGCTTGGCCGATATAGCGCCAAGGTTCTTAAAAGCTCAGGCCCAGTTCGCCAAGAGCGGAGAGGGGCGCGAGGTCTATCTGCGTGCGCGGCTGCAGGACGGCACTGTTGAAATCTACCCCAATCAGAGCAGTGGTGTACTGGCCTCAGCCAGTTGGGGAGATGTCTTTGTTAGACAAGCCAAGGGTCAGTCTATTGAAGTGGGAGATCTAGTCGATGTGCTACCCTACGCGCAGTAGAACTTTTTTATTCTCATGCTCATGGAAGACAATGCTTTGACTCAGCCCACTTCATTAATTGATCCCTTCGGCCGCTCGGTAAATTACCTGCGCCTGTCGGTGACCGATCGCTGTAATTTGCGCTGTACTTATTGCATGGCCGAAGAGATGACGTTTCTGCCCAAGCAGCAGATTCTCTCTCTAGAAGAACTACGGGATGCTGCTACTGCCTTTGTAGAATTGGGGATTCGCAAGATTCGCCTCACTGGTGGCGAGCCGCTGATTCGCCGAGATATTCTTAAACTGGTCAGTTCGCTGTCAGCCTTGCCTGGGTTGGATG
>CAWLBR010000088.1:0-9742 GCA_963855085.1 Gammaproteobacteria bacterium | reverse complement strand
TGAAGATTCGGTTGCTGCAGTGGATGCTGAAGATAAGGCTCTGGCTTATAGCAATTGGCTAGGCCTCAATAAAGGTACTCTTAAAGAAACCATCACTCGTGGTGATAAGAGCTTCGTTCGCTCGATGAATCCAGACCGCGAATACCTTGCAACAGATGGTTCAAAATTGACTCTCAATGGCCGCAGCCTAATGTTTGTGCGCAATGTGGGTCATCTAATGACCAATCCTGCGATTCTCGATGCCGATGGCAATGAGGTTCCCGAGGGCATTATGGATGGCGTGATCACCAGCCTGATCTCCCTCCATGATCTTAAGCGCAGCGGCGGTCTGAGCAACTCCACAGCCGGCAGCAGCTATATAGTTAAACCTAAAATGCACGGCCCCGAAGAGGTTGCCTTCACCAATGAGCTGTTCGACGCCATTGAAGACGCTCTGGGTCTTGAGCGACATACTATTAAAGTCGGCATTATGGATGAGGAGCGACGCACCTCGGTCAACCTTAAAGAGTGTATCCGTGCGGCCAAAGGCCGTGTTGTGTTTATCAACACTGGCTTCCTCGACCGCACCGGCGATGAAATTCATACAAGCATGCATGCGGGTCCCTTTGCCCTAAAGGCTGATTTGAAAGCTATGCCCTGGATTAGTGCCTACGAAGATCGCAATGTTGATGTAGGTCTGGCCTGTGGCCTAAAGGGCAAAGCTCAGATAGGCAAGGGCATGTGGGCGATTCCGGACAATATGGCGGATATGATGCGAATCAAAATAGGTCACGTAAAATCTGGCGCTAACACCGCTTGGGTGCCGTCGCCAACCGCGGCAACACTGCATGCCATGCATTACCACCAGGTTGACGTGGAGGCCATGCAAGACCAGATCGCCCATCGCGCTCAGGCTAATGTAGACGACATTCTTACTATTCCATTGCTTGGTGACCGTCAGCTCAGTGCTGAGGAAATTCAGCTCGAGCTGGACAACAATGCTCAGGGTTTACTGGGCTACGTTGTGCGTTGGGTAGAACAGGGTGTGGGTTGCTCTAAGGTGTTGGATATCAACAATGTTGGCCTCATGGAAGATCGCGCAACCCTGCGTATTTCCAGTCAGCATATGACTAACTGGTTGCACCATAGTATCTGCAGCTCAGGTCAGATAATGGAGACCCTCAAGCGCATGGCAGGCGTGGTTGACGGTCAAAATGCTGGCGATGCAGACTATGTCGCGATGAGCCCCAACTTTGATCAGAGCATTGCTTTTAAAGCGGCCTGTGATCTGGTATTTAAAGGCGACACACAGCCCAGTGGTTACACCGAGCCATTGCTGCATGCCTATCGTCAGCAAGCGAAAGCTGGGCGTTAATAATAGGGCCTCATGATGAAATCCACTCCCGATCTTTGCGACCAGTACCCGGACCTGATTCAGGTGGTTGAACCCATGTTCAGCAACTACGGTGCTCGTGAGCGTTTTGGTGGCGAGATCGTCACCGTGAAATGCTTTGAAGATAATAGCTGCGTCAAACAACTTGTGGATACTGCGGGTCAGGGTCGGGTAATGGTAGTGGATGGCGGTGGCAGTATGCGCCGCGCCTGTCTTGGGGATATGCTAGCGGAAAAAGCCTCAGTGAATGGCTGGAGCGGGCTGATTATTTATGGCTGCATCCGCGATGTGGATGAGATTATGGCCACCGATATCGGTGTTCAGGCCCTGGGTACACATCCCATGAAAACTGAAAAGAAAGGTATTGGTGAGACGCAGATCCCGGTGACCTTTGGCGGAGTCACCTTTAATCCTGGGGACTATGTCTACGCCGATAACAATGGCATTGTTGTGGCCCCACAGCAGCTTATCTAGACTGCTTTTCTAGAATACCTCTCTAGAATACCTCTCTAGAATACCTCTCTAGAATACCTCTCTAGAATGCCTCTCTAGAATGCCTCTCTAAATCAATACCAGCTTCATCGCCATATGAGGCATATCTGCATCCATAAACTCTTCACCGTAACCCATAAATCCAAGGCCGCTGTAAAACGGCAATGCCGTTAGTTGCGCGTGAAGATAAAGCTCTGGGAGTTTCTCTGCCGCGGCAGTTTTAATCACAGCACGCATAATGGCGTCGCCAATACCGCGCTTGCGGTGGGATTTGAGTACGGCCATGCGGCCAAAGTGGCCATCTGGTAGCAGGCGCCCGGTGCCAACCGGCCTATTGTCGGCATCATAGGCCAGCCAGTGAATACACTCTGGGTCGAGGCCATCAAAATCAAGATCCAGGGGCACATTCTGCTCCTCGACAAATACCGCTGTGCGAATCCGCCTGATCTCAGATTCACAGGCTTGCCAGCTGGTTTGTTCAACGCGGATTATTGATTTAGTCTGCATACAAAGACTCTTAACTATTTAATATATCCAAAGGGTAACGATAATCTATCTGGGGATCAATTTCCCTATTCTTAGGGCCCAAGTCAATACTCTCTTAAAGGGCTTTAATATAAATACTAAAGATTGCCTTCTGTAACTGAATAAGAAAAGATGACCCCATAGTTTAAATCGATAGTTCAAATAGATAGTTCAAATCGATAGTTCAACTCGCTGCTCAATTAGAGATTGTTAAGCATGATCAAAAGCCTATTTAAAACTGCTCATATTAGTGTTTTCCTACTGGTTAGTTCCTTTGCCATGGCCAGTGAAAAAGCCATTATCGACCCCAGTGCACGCTTCCATCCGGTGGTCAGTGACCGCGGCATGGTGGTCTCCCAAGAGATGCTGGCCAGTCAAGTGGGCGCCGATATCTTGGCTCGTGGTGGCAATGCCATAGATGCGGCAGTGGCAACTGGCTTCGCTCTGGCGGTAACCTTGCCCCGCGCCGGAAACCTCGGTGGTGGTGGGTTTATGTTGGTTCACCTCGCGGAACAGAATAAAACTGTCGCTATCGACTATCGCGAGATGGCGCCAGCCTCAGCGTCTAAGGACATGTTCCTCGATGCCGAGGGTGATGTGGATAACAACAAAGCACGTTTTAGCATTCAGTCCTCAGGTGTCCCCGGCACCGTTGCCGGCTTGCTTTACGCGCTGGACACTTACGGCACCATGAATCTAAAGCAAGTCTTACAGCCGGCTATAGAGTTGGCTCGCAAAGGGTTTAAGGTCTCTGTCGATCTCTCTTCTTCGCTGCAGGCACGGCAGAAAACATTGCACAAAAATGCCGCTTCTAAAGAGTACTTTTATAAGGCCGATGGGGCTGGCTACGAATACGGTGAAACGTTAATACAAAAAGATCTTGCTGCAACGCTAGATCGCATTGCAAAGAAAGGCCGCAGTGGATTTTATCAGGGTAAAACCGCTGAGCTTATTGCCGCTGAAATGCAGCGCACCGGTGGTTTGATCAGTCGCAAGGATTTGGCTGGCTACGAAGTTATTGAACGCACGCCAGTCTGTGGTGACTACAGAGGTAATACTGTTTGCGCCATGCCGCCGCCATCCTCTGGTGGCGTACATATGCTGCAAATGCTGAATATTCTTGAGGGCTGGGATCTCGCATCTCTGGGACATAACAGCGCTGCCTATATCCATCGTTTGGTTGAATCCATGCGCCGCGCCTATGCCGATCGCAGTCGCTATTTGGGCGATCCAGATTTCTTCCCCGTACCCGTAGCTGAGCTAACCGATAAGAAATATGCCGCTGCGTTGCGCGAGCAAATTAATTTGGCAGAAGCCAGTATGTCCAAAGATATCCGTCCTGGTCTGGACAGCATATCCGCCGGTAACGAAAGCACCGAAACAACCCATTTCAGCAGCTGGGATCAATGGGGCAATGTGGTCAGCAATACCTACACGCTTAACTTTTCCTATGGCAGCGGTATCTCAGTAGCTGGAGCGGGTTTTCTGCTGAACAACGAAATGGATGATTTTTCTGCCAAGCCCGGCTCGCCAAATGGCTACGGTCTTGTAGGCGGTGTCGCCAATGCTATTGAACCCGGTAAACGACCACTGTCATCAATGACGCCAAGCATTGTGTTCGATACCACTGGTGCTCCTATACTGGCCACTGGTAGTCCCGGTGGCAGCACTATTATTACCATCGTAATGCAGATGGTGTTGAATGTGATCGACTTTGATATGAATGTCGCTGAAGCCACAGCCGCGCCGCGCATTCACCATCAATGGCTGCCAGACAGAGTATTTTATGAGTCAGGAGTGTCAGGTGATACTTTGCAGCTATTGCGTGAGATGGGCCATCAGCTAAACGACAAAACCAGCCGCCTGGGTGCAACTCAAAGTATTCAAGGGGATCCCAGTGGGGCTATGACTTATGGCACCGCCGACTACCGCCGTGATGGTTCAGGGGTAGCCGTACCTACTAAATAGCCCAAAGCAGCAAACAGTAACCAACTAGCTACTGTTTAAGACCGTTCTCATAATGGCTAATGCTGCCATCTGCATTGCGCAGATCGGCATTACGCTGTTCGCCCGTTTCATCAACCAGCATCTGATATTTGGGCGTGGTCATAAAGATCGCAAACCACTCCGCCAGCAATTTATCGTCATCCAAGGTTTCTAATATCAGCTTCTTCGCCTGAGCCACATAGGCTTCGGGTATAGGTCCCTGAGCCGACTCGGGCGTCAGTGGTGGATCTATAAGATAGCGTGGCGCCGGGCCTCTGCTGAGCAGTTCAGTGGCCAAATCATCGAGCATCTCAGTGGCGGCGGGGGATCTAAAGCCCACAGAAAAAGTCGTACATTCCCCAATAGCAACGCCGTGATGAGCGATCTGAGGCGGCAGATATAACATATCGCCGGGCTCCAATACCCACTCATCGGTTGGTGCAAAATCAGCCAGTATTTTAAGACCTGTATTCTCTGCAAGCGCTGTGTGCTCATCGCAGTGCTGACCAATCTGCCAGCGACGTTTGCCAGCACCTTGAAGCAAAAATACATCGTAGTAATCAAAGTGCGGCCCAACACTGCCACCATCTTCGGCATAGCTGACCATAATGTCGTCGAGGCGCCATGAGGGTAAAAAGTCGAATTTACACAGCAGTTCGGCAACTTCAGGGACCCAGAGATCAACCGCTTGAACCAGCAGCGTCCATTGGCTTTCAGGGAGATTGGCAAAGCGCTCTTCGTCGAAGGGGCCGTGCTCAAGCTGCCAGTCACTGCCAACAACTAGACGAGATTCAACCTCAGCTTCGAGTGCCATGCCGGCAAGCTCATCACCATCAATCGGCGGCTCAAAGTTAGGAATAGCGCCACGAATTAACAACGGCTTTTTCTGCCAATAATTGGCTAAAAAGTCCGCTGTACTGGTCTCGCCGAGAATGCTTTGTAAAGAGTCCATTGAGTCCATAGCTTTAAATATTCTTCGCTTGGTCGGCAGCATTGCCAATATAAGAAGCAGGAGTCATGGCCTTGAGGGCAGTCTTAGCGCCTTCAGGCATATCCAAAGTATCAATAAAGGTCTGAATGGTTGCCTGATCCATCACATTGCCACGAGTCAGTGCCTTGAGCTTCTCATAAGGTTCTTCGATGCCATAGCGACGCATTACAGTCTGGATCGGCTCTGCCAGTACTTCCCAACTGTTATCCAGGTCGGCGGCGAGCTTGGCTTCATTGAGTTGCAGCTTGCTCATACCTTTAGCCAGTGATGAGTAAGCAATCATCGAATAGCCCAGGCCAACACCCATATTGCGCAGTACCGTGGAATCAGTCAGATCACGCTGCCAGCGTGAGATCGGCAGTTTGGCCGCCAGATGCCCATAGAGCGCATTGGCTATACCCATATTGCCTTCAGCGTTCTCGAAGTCGATAGGATTAACCTTGTGCGGCATAGTCGAAGAGCCCACTTCACCGGCAATGGTTTTTTGCTTAAAGTAACCGAGAGAAATATAGCCCCAGATATCTCGCGCATAATCGATCAATATAGTGTTCGAGCGGGCCAGCCCGTCAAACAGCTCAGCCATATAGTCATGGGGCTCAATCTGGGTGGTGTAGGGGTTGTAGTCAAGACCCAACTGCTCAATAAAGTCTTGGGCAACGGCCTGCCAGTCAATCTCTGGGTAGGCTGAAAGATGCGCATTGTAGTTGCCCACTGCGCCGTTGATTTTGCCGAGCATGGGCACTGCTTTCATCTGTGTAATTTGACGCTCTAATCGATACGCCACATTGGCCATCTCTTTACCCACAGTGGTGGGCGAAGCAGTCTGTCCATGAGTACGGGCAAGCATTGCCGCATTGGCATAGTCGCGGCCCATGGCCGCTAGCTGCTGGTGAATATCTTGCAGAGCTGGCAGCACTATGTTGTCGCGGCCTTCTTTAAGCATCAGTGCATGGGAGAGATTATTAATATCTTCTGAGGTGCAGGCGAAGTGAACAAATTCACTCACTGCATTGAGCTCCGCATTGTCAGCAATGGTCTCTTTAATCAGATATTCCACGGCTTTAACGTCATGGTTGGTGGTGCGCTCAATCTCTTTAATGCGCAGCGCCTGCTCAAGGGTAAAATCATTAACCAGCTGATCCAAGATACTATTAGCGGCAGCAGAAAAAGGTGCCACTTCAGGAATAGCAGGGTGCTGCGAGAGATGCTGCAACCAGCGAACTTCGACTATGACGCGGTAGCGAATCAAACCATATTCACTAAACACATTGCGCAGTGATTCAGTTTTGCTGCTGTAGCGGCCATCGATAGGGGAAACAGCGGTCAGAGAAGAGAGCGGGATACTGGTCATTAAAAGTCCAAGGAGGGTGGTTAATTAAGCCGCGTATGATAGCGGAATCACTGTCGAATTTCAGATTATTTGCGCCTCAGCGGCTGAGGCGCAGGCATCGAGCTAGTCTAGTTTTGCAACGCTCGGATCAAGGCTTTGCGGTAGACCACCAGGTGATATCGCTTGCCACCTAATTGACGCCAGAGAAAAGCACTTCTAACAGCGGCAAATAGCAGACAGCGAATGCGCTCGGCAACGCCGGGCTGCTGCAGATAAATAGGATTACCCTTCACCTGAATACGCTGGCGCAATGTGCTGATGGTCTGTTGATAAAGCGAAGCAATATTGGCAAAGACATTGTCGTGAATGACCGAGAAATGTTCGGCCTGACGGGTGGCATTGTCTATCCCTTCGGCAATATTTCTTAGCATTACCGGGCGGCTATCTAGCTGCCGTTCAATGCTTAAAATTGAGATGCCATAAACCAGAATAATACTACTAAAGAGATCGTTGCCCTTATGCTCTCCGAGCAATAGGGTCATGGCAGCTACACCGGTTTCCAAGTTCTGCTCTGAACCATAGAGGTCAATCAAAGACTCTGGATCCTGATTGAGCAGGGCGCCGATACAGACTTCCATCTCTTCAGTTGAGGCTTCCCCTGTATTGGCCAGCTTGTCCACGAGGTGGCAGGCTTGAAACACTGCTGCCAGAGCCATAGCTTGGTCGTGGGTAGGTTTAGCAAACATCAGTGGCTACCATTTCAGCATTCCACGTCGCTTCAATAGTGCCGCCACCGAGACAGTGATCGCCCTGATAAAACACCACTGATTGACCTGGGGTTATGGCTCGCTGGGGCTGCTCAAACTGCACCTCACAGCCAGTTGCTGTGGGCGTTACCAGACACTGTTGGTCGGGCTGGCGATAGCGAGCTTTGGCCATGCAGGTAAAAGGCGAGGAGGGCGCATCATTGATCCAGTTCATCCCCTCAGCGCGCAGATGATCAGTAAATAATAATGGATGCTGAGCGCCTTGGCCGACCACTAGGCGATTAGTCGTTAGGTCTTTTTGTAATGTATACCAGGGTTGGTCTGGGCTGTCTTTGACTCCGCCGATTCCCAAACCCTGACGCTGGCCGATGGTATAGAACATCAAACCCTGATGCTCGCCAATCACCACGCCCTCAGGTGTGACCATTTCACCGGGCTGAGCCGGAATATACTGTTCGAGAAAATCTTTAAAGCGACGCTCGCCAATAAAGCAGATACCGGTGCTGTCCTTTTTGGTCGAAGTCACAAAGCCATGCTCTTCGGCAATACGCCGCACTTCAGGTTTTTCAAGCTCGCCCACAGGAAACAGAGATTTGGCAAAGGCGCTCTGTTCAACAGCATGCAGAAAGTAACTTTGATCTTTGTTGCCGTCGAGGCCTTTTAATAACTGCGTCTGGCCACCAACCTCAGCAAGACGAGTGTAATGGCCAGTGGCTATGGCGTCGGCACCCAGAATCTGGGCGTAGTCGAGAAATACCTTAAATTTGATTTCGCGGTTACAGAGGATATCCGGGTTGGGTGTGCGACCGGCGCGGTACTCTTCGAGAAAGTGCTCGAAGACATTGTCCCAGTAATCAGCGGCAAAATTAGCCGTGTGCAAAGTAATACCCAACTTGTCGCAAACTTGCTGAGCATCTGCCAGGTCAGCCTTAGCCGTGCAGTATTCAGTCTCGTCGTCTTCATCCCAGTTCTTCATAAACAGGCCTTCGACGCTATAACCCTGCTTAATTAAGAGTAGCGCTGCGACGGAGGAATCAACGCCACCGGACATGCCGACTATGACTTTTTCTACTTTGCTCATGGTTTACCAGGTAAATGACAGAGGATTTGCTAGAGGTCGCTACTATATATAGCGTTACTATAAAGTGTTGCGAAATATTTCCATAGGGAAAATACGCTCAGCCAAATAATCATCGAGGCAGCTGATGACGCCAGGACTGCGCAGATGTTCTAGGTTTTGCTGAATCTCTTCGTAGCTCATCCAGAGTGCGTAATCTATATCCGAGTCAATCACGGCATCCGCGTCGAACTCCAATGGCTCGGCAGCAAAGGCTAAACGATAGTAGGTAATGCCGCTGGTCTCATTAAACGAGGTTAGAAAGCCGAGAAAGCCTGTCAACTTCACATGCCAACCGGTTTCTTCAAAGGTTTCACGGATGGCGGCAGCCTGTATATCTTCGCCGGGCTCCACATGGCCAGCTGGCTGATTGATCACCTGACGGCCAAATTTAGTTTCTTTGACCATCAAAAACTGGCCCTCTCGCTCAACGATGGTGGCCACGGTGAGGTGTATTTTATTGGGCACGTCTAGGGTCTCCGTTTTGCTAAGGGCTTTCTATTAGCTAAAAGCTTTTTATCGGCTAAAGGCTTTTTATTAGCTAACGGCTTTTTATTGCCAGCTCTTTTCGAGGCAGGTCTATTTGTTACGGTTTTTTTCACTTCAGGGGTGGCTACAGTTTCCAAACGAAACTCTCCAGG
The DNA here is from genome assembly GCA_963855085.1 of Gammaproteobacteria bacterium. GTDB lineage: Bacteria > Pseudomonadota > Gammaproteobacteria > Pseudomonadales > Porticoccaceae > HTCC2207. The sequence goes on along the minus strand of CAWLBR010000088.1, from coordinate 521 downwards.
GCTAATATCTGTGACTTTCCAGTCGCCAATTGCAGCGCGAACTAATCGCAATGTCGGCAGCCCCACGGCGGCGGTCATTCGTCTAACCTGACGATTACGCCCTTCATTAATAGTCAGTTCGATCCAGCTGTCAGCGACACTCTGTCTTGCTCTTATAGGGGGCACACGAGGCCATAGATTGGGTGGGTCCATGAGGCGGCAGGCAACTGCAGAGGCGGGACCATCTTTAAGATTGACGCCATTAATAAGCTCCAGGCAATGGGCCTCGGTAGCTGAGCCCTCGACCTGAGCCCAATAGATTTTGTTGAGTTTGTATTTTGGATTGCTAATTTGGGCCTGAAGTTGCCCATCATCGGTTAACAAGAGCAGACCTTCGGAATCATAATCAAGTCGTCCAGCGGGGTAGACCCCTTTGACCTGGATAAACTCAGACAGGGTTTTTCTCGCCTCCGAGTCGGTAAATTGGCTCAGGACATGAAAGGGTTTATTGAACAGGAGTAGTTTAGACACAAATATCTCTA
>CAWLBR010000087.1:0-9774 GCA_963855085.1 Gammaproteobacteria bacterium | reverse complement strand
TGGCAACCCTTAGAGCCGAGTGGCAAGAGCGCCATAAAACAGTAATCGAAGCCGGCGGCCTGCATATAGTGGCCACCGAACGCCACGAGTCGCGCCGTATAGATAATCAGCTGCGAGGCCGCTCCGGTCGTCAGGGTGATCCCGGCGTATCACGTTTTTATCTGTCCCTCGAAGATCCATTGATGCGTCTTTTTGCCTCCGATCGGATCAAAAATATGATGCGCTCAATGGGCATGGAACAGGGCGAATCTATAGAACACAGCATGGTTACCAATGCCATTGTTAAAGCCCAGCGCAAAGTCGAAGGCCGCAACTTTGATATCCGTAAGCATCTGCTGGAATACGATGATGTCGCCAACGACCAGCGCCAGGTGATCTATCAGCAGCGCAACGATCTGCTGGAAGATGGCGATATCTCCGACGTGATTACAGCGGTTCGCGAAGACGTGGTAATCCAGTCTATGGATATGTTTATCCCGCCCCAGAGTCTTGAAGAGCAATGGGATATCGAAGGTCTAGAAAAATCCCTGCACACCGATTTCACCTTGCAGTTGCCGATTAGCCAGTGGCTCGAAGAAGACAGTCGTCTCGACGAAGAGACTCTTCGTGCGCGGGTTATTGAATTGGTACAAGAGGATTATCAGACGCGCTACGCCGATGTTGGCGTGCAAATGCGTGAAGTGGAACGCCAAATTATGCTCCAGGTGCTCGATACCCAGTGGAAAGATCACCTGGCCAATATGGACCAGCTGCGTCAGGGTATTGGTCTGCGTGCTTACGCTCAGAAAAACCCCAAGCAGGAATATAAACGCGAATCCTTCGCCATGTTCGAAGAGCTTCTGGCCAATATTAAATATGAAACCATCCGTTTCCTCAGCCATATTCAAGTGGCCAGCGATGATGATATGCGCAAGCTCGAAGCCCAGCGTCGCAAAGAGCAGGAAGGCCGCGAGTACCAGCATGCACAGTCAGCAAATCTCTCTCAGGAACAGGGTGAAGAGATTGCTTCAGCAGCACAGCCGGTTCAGCGTCTCGGTCCCAAGGTAGGGCGCAATGATCCCTGTCCCTGTGGTTCCGAGAAGAAGTACAAGCAGTGCCACGGCAAGATTAATTAGAATTGAATTAGCTAAAAGCTACTTATTGAAAACCTACTTATTGAAAAGCTATAGAGAACAGGAATAGAGATGGCCACAGGTAACAAACCCTTTCCACAGATGCATCCGATTGCCGGGTTCAAACTGGGCACCACCAGCGCCGGGATTAAAACCCAAGGGCGCAGTGATCTAGTGGTAATGGAACTGCAACCCGGCTCCACAGTGGCCGGAGTATTTACCCAAAATGCCTTCTGTGCCGCACCTGTAGTGGTTGCCAAGCAGCATCTCAGCAGCACAGCGCCACGCTACTTGGTCACCAATACAGGCAATGCCAATGCCGGCACTGGCGAGCAGGGCATGAATGATGCCCTGGCTAGCTGTGCAGCGCTGGCTCAGCTACAGGGGATTTCAGCAGATCAGGTGCTACCGTTCTCCACCGGAGTGATTGGTGAGCCACTGGCCATAGATAAACTTCTCGCAGCACTGCCCGCAGCAGTGGCAGCTCTAGATGAAAATGCCTGGACTGATGCCGCTCAAGGTATCTTGACCACCGACACCAGACCCAAAGGCGCGAGCCTGCAATACCAGCCTAACAGCGCCTCTGACCAGTTGATTAGCATTACAGGTATTACCAAAGGCTCGGGCATGATTAAGCCCAATATGGCCACCATGCTCGGCTATGTGGCCACGGATGCCAAGGTGGATACTGAATTACTTCAGCGTGCCCTCAGGTTAGTTGCGAATAAATCCTTTAACCGCATTACAGTGGACAGCGACACCTCCACCAATGACGCGGTGATGCTAGTGGCCACAGGTGCCAGCGGATTTGTTATAGATGAAAGCAACTTTGAGCAATTTTTGGCTGAATTAGAAATCGTTTTTATTGAACTGGCCCAGTCGATTATTCGCGATGGCGAAGGGGCAAGTAAATTTGTCTCGGTCATTGTGGATGGCGCCCTGGATTCAGCTGAAGCACTTAAAGTCGCCTACACAGTAGCCGAATCACCACTGGTCAAAACCGCACTGGCAGCATCAGATGCCAACTGGGGGCGCATACTCGCCGCCGTGGGTCGCGCCGGTGTTGATAATCTCGATGTTAGTCGTGTCTCAGTACATTTGAATGATGTCTTAATTGTCGAAGCCGGAGGCCGTGCAGCCAGTTACACCGAAGCCGCAGGGGAACAGGCTATGATGCCTGAAGATATAACTATTCAAATTTCTCTGGATCGCGGTGGCCCTGAAAAAACAGTCACAGAAACCATCTGGACCACCGACCTCACCTATGAGTATGTGCGCATTAATGCCGAATATCGTACTTAAATTGCTGTCTATGCCTGCTCTTAAACTCTCAACATAGGGTGGCTGCAGTGAAACGTATTCATGTAGTGGCCGCCATTATTGTCGGTCCAGACCAGCAGATTTTTGTCTCACGACGTGGCGATCATCTCCATCAGGGTGGACTCTGGGAATTTCCCGGTGGCAAAGTTGAACTGGGGGAAAGCCCCGACGCCGCGCTGGCCCGTGAACTATTTGAAGAAATCGATATCCATGTCACCCATTCGCAACCCTTTATGCAGGTGGAACATGACTATGTGGATAAAAAAGTCTTGTTGGACATCTGGCAGGTAGATAGTTTTTCTGGGCATGCCCATGGCAAAGAAGGGCAGCAATGTCGCTGGTTGAGCCTGGAACAGTTGCTGCTGTCAGTTACAGCATCAACAGAGTCTGACTTATGTTTTCCCGCCGGCAATCAGCCAATTCTTCAGCGCCTTGCTGAACAGGGTCTTAAGCAGCCCTCGAAATAAAGTGCCTCGGCATTTGAGCCTTTAAGAGTCCAATAAATCCGGATCAATCATTCCCGCATTGAGCAACTCTTGGGCCAACTGCTCAGAATCCATAACCTCTGGATCTAATAGGGCAGCACCTTTAATCGCAAAACTCTCCTGAGCCCAGCCACCAAAATCAATCTGCTGACAACGCTGACAGCAAAATGGACGAAAGGGGAATTTATCCGTCCACTCAATTTGGGTTTTGCAGGTTGGGCAATTTAATTTGGTTACCGTACTCATTAGGTTTGTTCCTGACGCAAGCTTATAAGTGTCTGGTGAACTGCTGATACGCGGGTTGCCAGACTGTCCAGAGGCTGCCCATTATCCAACACTATATCGGCTCGAGATAGTTTTTCCTCGCGAGGCATCTGAGCATCAATAATCCGTTGAATTTGATCCGCTTGATTGCCATCTCGGGCACAGGCACGCTCTATCTGCAGCTCAACGGGCAAATCCACCAGCACAGTTGTATCCACCAACTGATGCTGATCGGTTTCAAATAGCAGCGGTGATTCGAGAATAACATAGGGGCTGGTGGCGGCTTCTAAACGGCGAATAATCCAGTCGCGGATCAAAGGGTGCAGCAGTGACTCAAGCCAGAGTTTTTGATCTGGGTCGGCGAAGATAATCTGTCGCAGAGCGGCACGATCAAGGCTGCCATCCGCCTGAATAATCTGACTGCCAAACTGTTCAGCGATCGCAAGCAGCGCCGGCATTCCCGGTTCAACCACTGCGCGGGAGGCCTGATCTGCATCCACGGTTTCAATGCCGAGCTGACGAAAGGCTTCAGCTACAGTGCTTTTGCCGCTGCCGATACCACCGGTTAAACCGATAATCAGCGAACTAGATTGAGAACCAGATTTGGATACTGTTGATTTCACTATAGAACGCCATGGTTATGGATATTGAGAGCATCGCAAAAGCGCTTTGATTAAGCGCCGACCCTAAAGGCCAAATACACTTAAATACCAGCTGAGAATCTTATCACCCCAGATTAAAGCAATCCAACCTGCCATGGCCAAAAATGGCCCAAAAGCCATAGGCATCTGTTTTTCTCTGGCCTTTAGCAGCAGTCCGGCAACACCCACAACAGCGCCCACAAAGGTCGATAAAATAATAATCAGCGGCAGCATCTGCCAGCCCATCCAAGCACCCAGGGCGGCAAGCAACTTAAAGTCACCGTAACCCATGCCCTCTTTGCCAGTGACCAGCTTAAACAGCCAAAACACCGACCACAGTGAAAGGTAACCGGCCAGGGCGCCAATCACTGCCTCATTCAGCGGAACAAAGGTGCCGCTCAGGTTGGCAAACAGTCCCAGCCACATCAGTGGCAGAGTGATTTGATCTGGGAGCAGCTGCTCGCGGAAATCAATTCCGGTGAGAGCGATTAACACCCAGGTAAACATCAGGCAGTAGGCCGTCATCAGCGACAGGCCGAATTGGAAAACAATAAAGGCTGTGGCCAGTGCGCTAAACAGCTCTACCAGTGGATATTGAATCGAAATAGGCGTTGAGCAGGCACTGCACTTGCCGCGCAAAAGCACATAGCTTATTACAGGAATATTGTGCCAGGGCTTGATCGGCACTCCGCAAGAGGGGCAGCGCGATGCCGGTGTCGACAGTGACAGCTCTTCTTCGGGCTCTGCCGACTCCTCTGCTGTCTCTTCTCCCAGGCCCAGAAAATCCTCAGACTCACGGCGCCAGCTATTTTTTAACTGCTCGGGAAAACGCAGAATCACCACATTGAGAAAACTGCCAATAATTAAACCAAAGGGAAAGGCGGCGATGGCAAGTGCCGCGGCCGATAAAGAGGCGGTGGCGGATAGACCGGTTTCTAAAAGCATAGATTATTCACAGTTGAGGCCCAGCATAAGCGTCAGCGCTGGGCAGTTTTTGAACTAGATAAAGGAGCTCGATAAATGTAATTTAGACCACAGAGTCATTACGCACTATTAAACCACATTACCCAACTGGAATATCGGCAGATACATAGCGATCATCAGGCCGCCAACCAAGACGCCCAGCACTGACATAATTAGAGGCTCCAGCAGACTAGTGAGATTATCCACTGAATTATCCACCAGCTCTTCATAGTGGATCGCCGCCTTCTCCAACATATCATCCAGTGCCCCAGACTCCTCACCAATGGCGGTCATCTGTTGCAGCAAGATGGGAAACATCTGTGTCGCCTTGATCGCCGTCTGCAGCTGCACACCAGTGGTTACATCATCCCGAACCTTTAGGATAGCATCGTGATAGAGCGCATTACCCGCCGCGCCAGCTACCGACTCAAGAGCGTCGACTATGGGCACACCGGCGGCAAAGGTGGTGGCCAGGGTACGAGCAAAACGCGCTACTACAGAGTTATAAATAATACCGCCAATAATAGGCAATTTTAAGGAATAGCGATCCACCTGATAGGCAAACTTCTTCGAGCGAAAGCGCGCTTCTTTAAAGGCATAGAGCCCCAGGCCCGTAGCGACCAATATAATCAGCCAATACTCCTGCATCATCTCCGACAGACCCAGGACAAACAATGTGAAGGCCGGCAGGTCAGCGCCAAAGCTACTAAAGGTCTCCGCAAATACAGGCACCACCTTAATCAACAGGATCGCCGTCACCACCATGGCCACCACCAGCACGGCGATAGGGTAGGTAAGGGCTTTTTTAATCTTGGCTTTTAACTGCTCAGTCTTTTCTTTATAGGTGGCGACCCGATCGAGCATGGTCTCCAGAGCGCCGGCTGTCTCACCGGAATCCACCAGGCTGCAAAATAGATCGTCAAAATAGCGTGGGCTGCGGCGCAATGCATTGGAAAAACTGCCGCCCGCTGACACATCGTCGCGAATCTGATGGATCAGTGCCTGCATGGTGGGGTTATCAAAGCCATCGGCGACAATATCAAAGGACTGCACCAGGGGCACACCGGCTTTCATCATGGTCGCCAGCTGTCGGGTAAACAGCGCTATATCGGCGGGGACAATTTTCTTGGCTTTGCTAAAGAGCGGTTTGGGTTTTTTTCGGATCGAGGTGGAAATAACCCCCTGTTTACGTAGTTGCCCTTTTACGGCAGCTACGTTGTTAGCTTTAATCTCCCCCTGAACTTTCTCGCCTTTGCGGTTTTTACCGCGATAGATAAACAGCTGGTTTTCGGCAGTCGTGGCCATAGCCTTTTCCTTCCTTGTAGCTTCTTGGTTTTTTTAGCTAGTCCTTGGTAATACGATTAGCTTCTTCAATACTAATTAGACCAAGTGCGGCCTTGCGTAAAGCCGAACTGCGCAATGGTCTAAAACCTTCCTTGATTGCCGCCTCGAGAATATCCAACGAACTGCCCCCCTCCATAATAATCCGTGAAATGGTCGGGGTGATTTTCAATGTTTCATACACCCCCACTCGGCCTTTATAGCCATTGGTACAGAGGCCACAGCCAACTGGTTTATAAACTGTAATCTGGTCTCGGGGAATACCTATATTGTCAAAACCCTCTTCGGTGAGCACCTTGCCGGGAATGTCATCAAAGGGCTGGCGACACTTAGAGCAGAGCTTGCGCCCAAGACGCTGGGCGATAATCAGATTCACCGAGGTCGCCACATTAAATGCTGCTACACCCATATTCAGCAGTCGGGTCAAAGTCTCAGGGGCACTGTTAGTGTGTAATGTCGAGAGCACTAGGTGACCGGTCTGGGCCGCCTTAATCGAGATCTCCGCAGTCTCCAGATCACGAATCTCACCTACCATCACCACATCTGGATCCTGACGCAAAAACGAACGCAGTGCCTCGGCAAAGGAGAGCCCCACACGCATATTGATCTGGGTCTGGTTAATCCCTTCCATATTGATTTCGATAGGATCTTCAGCCGTGGAGATATTGCGCTCCGTGGTATTGAGGATATTGAGTCCTGTATACAGAGATACTGTCTTGCCGCTACCCGTGGGCCCAGTCACCAGAATCATTCCCTGAGGCCGTGCCAGGGCGTCCATATACATTTGTTTCTGATCGTCCTCATAGCCCAGGGCTTCAATCCCCATCTTGGCACTGCTGGGGTCGAGGATCCGCAGCACAACTTTTTCACCAAACTGCAGCGGCAAGGTATTCACTCGAAAGTCGATGGCCTTGTTTTTTGACAGCTTTAACTTAACTCGGCCATCTTGGGGCACACGGCGCTCAGAAATATCCATACGCGACATCACCTTTAACCGCGCCGCCAGACGCGGTGCCAAATTGGCTGGGGGTCGTGACATCTCCTGTAAAATACCGTCGACGCGAAAGCGCACGCGGTAGGATTTTTCATAGGGCTCAAAGTGAATATCCGAAGCCCCGAGGCGAATGGCATCGAGCAACATCTTATTCACAAAGCGCACAATCGGCGCATCGTCATCGCCATTGCTCTCAGCCCCATCTACGGAATCGGCACTGTCGTCGATGGCCTCCATATCCAGATCATCCAGATGTACATCGTCCATGGTGCCCAGGGCCTGGCCTATATCACTGTCACTGTTGCTTTCCTGCCACTTCTCCAATGCTTCACTGATATCCGAATAGAGCGCCAGCACAGGTTCCACTGCAACACCGGCCTGAAATTGAATCTCAGTAATCGCCCGCTGATTAGTCGGATCGGCAATCGCCAAAAATAGACGCTTGCCCCGGACCATCAAGGGGATTGCCTGATGCTTTTTCAGCAGCTTGCTGTCCACCACATCGCGAGGGAAATATTCAGGGTTGTGTTTATCGAGAGCGTAGAGGGGAATACCAAATTCTTTTGAAGCAGACTCGCCAATCTGATGTGACGAGAGCAACTGTTTATCGCAGAGATACTGTACCAGAGAGATTTTTTTCGTCTTGGCGCTAGCACTAGCCTTTTCTATTACCGCTGCAGCAATAAGCTGATCATCCACCAAGCGCTTTGGCAGGCCGTGTAGTGCTATCTGGGGCATATTCATACAGCGATCATCCTTTGTTAACAGTACCGGCAAGTCTACTGAGCGTTTTTGATCTATGCCGTGCCAAACGCCACAGAACAAAAAATATTCTGTGAACCAGGTAACAGTTTATTTAAAAACAGTTGGCATAGCTGGTTGGCTTGCTCTGCAAATGCTACTTCTATAGCAGGTTGTTTGTTTTTCTTATAAGGCAGGTTTTTAACAGTGCCTTCTAAGAGGCTAATTTCAAGAGCTTGTTTTAAGAGCTGGTTTTAAAAGCATAGCTGAGTGAAAAAGAAAAATTGAAAAACTTAATCTGGGCTGACAAAAAACGTCACAAACTGACAGGGCAATGTTAATTGGCGACAGAATAGAGCGTAAATATTTTACTTTAAGAAATGCAAATATACCTAAGCTACTGAAATTAATGAATAAATTGGGGTTGGCACAGCAATTGCTATCCCCTTAGCGTGTAACATCATTTGCCAGTTAACTGGAATAACGAATTTTTAATCTAATGGAGAGTAACTATGAAAACGAATAGAAAGCAAAGTGGTTTTACCCTAATCGAGCTGATGATCGTTGTAGCGATTATTGGTATTTTGGCGGCTGTGGCCTTGCCGGCTTATAAGGATTACTCAATCAAGGCGAAGATGTCTGAAGTGATTTTGGCTGGGTCTGCCTGTCGTACTGCTATAACAGAAATCGCTCAAACTGCTACCGTTTTGCCGGCTGCTGGTGGCTGGGGATGCGAGAGTGCAGCAGCTACATCTCAATATGTAGCGTCTATAGCCACTAATGCTACTGGAGTTGTCACGATTACTGTTCAAGCGATAGATGCAGCAGTAAATGGGGGCGCTGTTCTTATGACTCCTTATGCCGTAGCTGCGCCCACAAATACCGCTATTAGTGCAGGCAGCGGAGTGTTTCGCTGGGTTTGTAATTCAGCAGCTGTTGCTGATTTACCTATTAAGTATCTGCCTGGCTCTTGTCGAGGTTAATGCTTAGAGACCAAAAAAGGCTCCTTCGGGAGCCTTTTTTTATGCCCTTCCAAAACCCTAATCCACCAACCGCATAGACAAATCCACCGCACGAATATGCTTAGTAATACTCCCCGAAGAAATAAAGTCCACCGCCCCATGGCTATAGGCGTTAATTTTTTCCTCGGTAATATCCCCGGACACTTCAATCTTAGTCTCGCCCAAATCCAGTGACGATAGCGCTTCTATATCAGCGGGAGAGAAGTTATCCAACATTACCACATCAGCTCTGGCAGCCAGTGCCTGATGCAATTCCTCCAGTGTTTCCACCTCAACTTCCACTAGCTTATCCGCGGCAATCTCGCGGGCTTTGGCTATGGCTTTGCCGATGCCACCACAGGCGGCTATATGGTTTTCTTTAATCAGAAAGGCGTCATAGAGACCGATACGATGATTTTGGCAACCGCCCACCGCCGCGGCATATTTTTGTGCCAGGCGCAGGCCGGGAAGGGTTTTGCGCGTATCCAGTATTTTAATCTGGCTATTGGCACTGTTTAAACTGATATCAGCATATTGACGAGCAGTGGTAGCGGTGGCCGAGAGAGTCTGCAAAAAGTTTAGTGCCGCGCGCTCGCCTGTTAACAGCACTCTGGTATTGCCGTGCAGGGTAAAGAGCTTTTGATTGGGGCTAACGCTGTCGCCCTCGTTGATATGCCATTCGATCTGCGTGCCTTCGGTTGTTCCGCCTGCCTGCTCGGCTGCAGCACTGTCCAACTGACGAAACACCTCATCCACCCAGGGGCGTCCGCAGATCACTGCCTGATCACGGCAGATCACTAGCGCGGTGGCGCGCTGCTGCTGGGGTATTAGCTGGGCGGTAATGTCGCCACTGCCAATATCTTCCTGGAGGGCGCGGGCTACGGCCTGGGGAATGTCGGTGAGAACTCCCTT
>CAWLBR010000086.1:0-9803 GCA_963855085.1 Gammaproteobacteria bacterium | reverse complement strand
CCACTGTAAATATGGCCGCGGCGTCGATTATGTCGGGCATGGAAGACCTTGTAGTAGCCGGCGGCTGTGAAATGATGTCCGGTTATGGTCTGCTCAGTGGCGAGATGTCGCCCTTTGTGGATTCCGGTAATGAGCACTTGCGTGAGATGTATGGTCAGTCCCACCAGGGTATCTGTGCCGATACCATTGCCACTATTGAAGGTATTTCTCGAGAAGACCTCGATAGCCTAGCTGCTGTTAGTCAGGAGCGTGCCGCTCACGCCATCGCCAATGGCCACTTCGATAAGAGCTTGGTGCCGGTGTATAACGACGATGGCACTCTGGCCTTGGATAAGGATGAGTTTCCGCGTCCCAGTACCACTCTTGAAAGCCTCAGTCAGCTAAACCCATCATTTGAAAAAATAGCCCAGCTACCTCTGGATGAAGAGGGTTCGACTTACGCTAAATTGATGGCAGTGAAATACCCAGATGTGAAAATCAAACATGTGCACCACGCTGGTAATTCCTCCGGTGTAGTAGACGGCGCCGCTGCAGTGCTGCTGGCATCACCTGACTATGCGACCAAGCAAGGCTGGAAGCCCCGAGCTAAGGTTTTGGCTTTTTGTAATATGGGCGACTGTCCTTCACTGATGCTCAATGCACCAGTGCCTGCGGCCAAGCGTGTGCTAGCCAAAGCGGGATTAGAAAAAGCTGATATAGACCTCTGGGAAATTAATGAAGCCTTTGCCGTTGTGGCGGAGAAGTTTATTCGTGATCTAGAGCTGGACCGTGACACAGTCAATGTTAACGGCGGCGCTATGGCCCTGGGTCATCCCATCGGCGCAACTGGCGCCATGTTGATTGGCACCATGGTCGATGAGTTAGAGCGACGCCAATTAAAGCGCGGCCTGATCACTATGTGTGCCGGCGGCGGAATGGCGCCAGCGATTATTGTTGAGCGTATGTAGGAGTTTTGTCATGAGTAAGGATCAGAGCCAGTCGTTTACACCAGCAGAAGTGGCCATTAAGCCGCGCAATCGGCAGCATGATTTGGCTGAGGCCCTCAAGGGCGACTGGATGCGCAAGGATGTTTTCGCCACGGCTTGGTTCAATGCGATGTCGATCACTTTTCCTCTTGGCGAACAGTTCTTTATTAACTCGGTGCGCCACTACCGCGATCGGATTACCGATCCTAAACTACAGGAAGAGACACGCCTGTTTTTCAGTCAAGAGGCGGTGCACCTGCGGGAACATAAACGCTACAACGAAATGCTCTGCGAGCTGCGCGGCTATGATCTGGAAAAACTTGAAGGCCCACTGCGTCGGCGGATGAGTTGGGTGAAAAAGAATATACCGGCTCGGGAGCAGCTTGCTGGAACCGTGGCAGTGGAGCATTTAACCGCCGTGTTAGCGGAAAAGGCCTTGGATGATAACGGCATTTTTGCCGATGCTGACCCAGCTATGCGAGAACTCTGGCAGTGGCATTCGGTGGAAGAGATGGAGCATAAGGCAGTGGCCTTTGATGTCTACAGGGCTATTGGCGGCAGCGAAAAGATGCGTCGTGCGGCCATGCGCCGCAGCACCTTGTTTCTGACCTGGGATATTCTTCATGGGGTGCGTCATATCTTGAAGTGCGACGGCAAGCTTTGGAGTGCAAAAGTCTGGCTCTCTGGACTGCGCTTTCTGTTTGGTAAGCAGGGCATATTGCGCGGTACCTGGGCCCCCTATAAGGCGTTCTTCCGTGAGGACTTTCATCCTTGGCAAGAGGATACCCGTGAGTTGATTGCGAAGTGGGAATTGCAGCAGCAGTAATTAAGTTCTAGGAAAAATCGCTTAAAATATACAAAAAGACGCGAAAAGACGTCAAAAGCAGTGGTTTGAGTTAGTTGGGGAGTGAGTTAAATGTTGAGTCTTAATTATCAAGGTAGGCTAGCGGCGCTTTTGCTGGTATCGGCAGTGGCGATACTTTTAGCGTTGCCGGCCCTTGCCGATAGCTACGAACCTGAAGCCCTCAAAAGCGGCCGCGTCGATCCCAGTCTGCATCTTCAGCAGGGCAGTGATCAGCTTGTCGCACAAAAAATAAACGACGTTATCTATAAGGCCAGCGGCTTTGGTAATACCTTTATGGTGGTTACCAACGAAGGTAACGTCATTATCGACACTTCCCTGCCAGCCATGGCACCAAAGCATAAGCAGCTGTTGACCGCGGTAAGTGATGATCCAGTGCACTCGATTATTATTACTCATGGTCACGGCGATCACACCGGCGGCGTGGCCCTGTGGAGAGAGCCTCAGACCAAGGTCATTGCCCAGCAAAATATGGTGGAGTTTCTCAATTATCAAAAGCGCCTGGGCAAGCTGTTTATGCAGCGCAACAGTGCGCAGTTTGGCTTTGATTTGATTGAAGAGGACGCGCCATCGTCCACAACCAGCCAGAGCGCCGGCGTCAATATGCTGCCCAACACCTTATTTGATCGGCGTCTCGACTTTACTCTTGGCGGCGAGCAGTTTGAAATTCTCCACACTCCAGCGGAAACCTACGATGCCCTGACTGTGTGGATGCCTGACTATAAAGCCGCTTTTGTCGGCGATCTGTTTTACCGTTCATTCCCCAATATCTATACCTTACGTGGCACCAAGCCACGCTGGGCGCTGGATTATATTGAGTCGATTAATCGCGTGTTAGCACTGCAGCCGGAAATTTTGCTGCCCAGCCACGGCGAGCCGATTCTCGGCAACGATAATATCCGCCGAGAGATGATCCGCTACCGCGACGCTATTCAATATGTCCATGATCAAACTGTTCTGGGTATGAATCAGGGCCGCGATGTTTTCAGTTTGATGCGCGAGATTAAACTGCCCGCTGAACTGGATGTGGGTGAAGCCTATGGCTGGGTCTCCTGGTCGGTGCGCGGTATCTATGAAGGCTATATGGGCTGGTTCGACGGTGATCCAGTAAACATGTATGCCCAGTCCCCGCAGTCGATTTACGCTGATCTGGTGGCCCTTGCTGGGGGTAGCGAAAAAGTCGTAGCACTGGCGGAGCAAACATTGAAGGCAGGGGATGCTGTTAAGGCGCTGCTGCTAATAGAAGCGGCACTGGATGCCGAGCCTGATAATCGCGCCGTCCAGGCAATGCGGCTGCAGATATTGACTGCCCTGCGCAAAGCCTCTGGCAATCTCAACGAGTCTGGCTGGCTCAATCACGGTATCAAACAAAGCAAGCGCCAGATGGCCCCTTGATCGGGCATTGGCCCTTTTAGTGAACTGAAGAGAAACAGATATGAACCAATCAAAAGATTCCCAGGTAGACGCTTTTCACGTAGACGTTTGCCCAGCAGATACAGCAGCTGTCGAGGCCTTAGGTTTCGACACCTTAATCACCAACGCCAAAGTCTTTAACAATGGCGAAGCCGCCGTGATTGAAGATGTGGCTATTGCTGGAGGGCGCATTGTTGCTCGGGGTCAAAACCTTGATCAGGCCAGCGCCGCGAAGGTAATTGATGCTGAAGGGCTGTGGTTGATGCCGGGTTTGTTTGATATTCACACCCATTATGATTTGGAACTTGAAGTGGCCCCCGGCCTTCCCGAGTCCACCCGCCATGGCACTACCTCGGTAGTGATCGCTAACTGCAGTTTAGGATTAGCCTTTGGCAACCAGCGCGATGGCACCAATGATCCTATCGTTAGCTGCTATGCTCGCGTTGAAAATATTCCCAAATCCGTTTTACGTAGCTGTGCTGATAACTGTACCTGGGACAATCCAAAGGACTATTTGGACCACCTGGATACCCTTAAATTGGGCCCCAATGTGGCTGTGTTATTCCCTCACTCGATGTTGCGAATCGATACCATGGGATTTGACGCTAGTGTCAGTCGCGATCCAACCGCCGCTGAAATTGAAACCATGAAAGGCACCTTACGTGATGCCCTAAAGCTGGGCTATGTGGGCTTTTCTACCGACGCGCTGCCGTTCCATTATTTAGCGGCACAGCCGCACTGCGATAAAACCATTCCCACCCAGTTTGCCAAGTATGGCGAGATCAAGCAGCTGGCCCAGGTGGTTCGCGAAGCCGGCGCCGTATGGCAGGCAACGCCACCCAAAGACAGTGTGATTGGCACCCTAAAAACCTTCTTGCTGACTAGTGGTCGACTCTACGGCAAGCCGTTAAAAACCACCGTGGTAGCAGCGTTGGATATTGCCAACAACTGGCGCATCTCCGGTCTGGCCAAACGCTTGGCCACAATATTGAACTCCCGTTTAATTCAGGGCGACTTCCATATGCAGGCGTTGGGCGCACCGTTCAAAGTCTGGTCGGATGGTGCGGTAACCCCTCTTGCGGAAGAGATTCCCGAGCTCCGTCGCCTCAATGAAACTGACCTTGAGGACCGCGCTGAACGCCTCGGAATTCTCACTGACCCGGACTATGTGAAAGCCTTTAAATCCATGTGGATGAAGGGCAAGCAGGGCTGGAGCCTGGCGCGACTAAAGCGCAAAGCGAATCTCGAAGACTACGCCTTTAATCGTACCCTGGCGGATATGGATGTGGTGCGTTGCCCCCAACAGAGCTGGCAGGGCATGACTTTTCAGGCACTTTTTGAACGTATTTTGGCGTTTAAAGCAGGGGAGCTAAAAGAGACCCTGAGTCAGGAAGAGCGGGATCTGCTCGAGGCAGACTTCAGGTGGATCGCTGATGAAGGCGACTTTATGCTGCAGATGTTGAGAAGCTTTGACAATGATCTGAGCTGGAGCACAGTCACCGCCAACCGCGATATGAAAACCGTACGCGAATTACTCATGCACCCGAACCTGCTGCCTGGCTTCAACGACAGCGGCGCCCACCTGACCAATATGGCTTTCTATGACGTCAATCTGCGCAGCCTGCAACTGGCAGCCCAGGGCGGTGATGCCGATGTCAGCTATATGGTTAAGCGCCTAACCAAAGATGCTGCTGATGTCTTTGGTGTCGAGGGCGGCACCATTAATCAGGGCGATGTGGCCGACCTGATTTTGATCGATCCAATAAAGCTCGCGGAATACGATGGCGAGAGCAAGGTTGAGCGCGTTTATCGGGAAGAGTTTAGTCACGAGCAGTTAGTTAACCGCTCCGATGATGTGGTCAATTTGGTGATGATTGGCGGCCATAAGGCTTGGGAAAATAATGCTCTGGCTGAGGACTTAGGTAAAACCACCATGGGTCGATTATTACGCTCAGTGATTGCACAAAAATAGGTTCTCCATAACGACCTTACTTTGTTTAGGGTCCTTTAAGCCCATTTAAGCCCATTTAATCCCATAAATTGGTCCTTTGGCCTGATTTCTCTGGAACCGATTTCTTTAAAGCGCGACCATCCAGCCCCATAAAACGAACAACAACTTTGGGGGAGCCAGTCATTGAGCCATTCATTAGGTCATTCATTAGATAAGTCGATTAGATTGTCACCAATTTTCAAACAGCCCATTCTTATTGGTTTGATGTCATTAATTCTCGTTGCCTGCGGCGGAGGCGGCGGAGGCGGCGGGTCAGCGCCGGGTTCCAATTCTGAGGGAACCGATACAGGAACTGGAACTGGAACTGGAACTGGATCTGGAACTGGAACTGGAACTGGAACTGGAACTGGAACAACCACTCCTGGTAGTGTCACCAGCCTAACCGGCAACACCAGTCCGGAAAGTTACGCGGGTTACAATTTACTCTGGTCAGACGAGTTTTCCGGCACTGCTCTGGATAGCACTAAGTGGGGCTATGATATTGGCGGCGATGGGTGGGGCAATAATGAGCTGCAATATCATAGCGCCGAGAATGCCAGTGTTGAGGGGGGCTTCCTGATTATCGAAGCGCGCGAAGAGAACTTTGGTGGCCGCAGTTATACCTCATCGCGAATCAACACTAAGGACAAATTCAGCTTTAAATATGGTCGTATGGATATTCGCGCCGCCCTGCCTGAAGGCAAAGGACTGTGGCCAGCGCTGTGGATGTTGGGTCAAAATTTCTCTACTGTCAGTTGGCCCTATTGCGGTGAAATCGACATTATGGAAATGATCGGCGGCAATGGCTTGGAAAATCGAACCCTTGGCACCGCTCACTGGAATAATGGCGGCGTTTACGAATCTAATGGCACCACTAAGAAGCCCTATGCTCCAGTATTGTATGGTGATAACTACTCCTTGTCTGGCACTGAAACCCTGGCCAATGCCTTCCATATCTTCGGCCTCACATGGACCCCGGACAGCATTACCTGGTATATAGATAGCGTGCAATATCACACCATGGCGATCGATAGCAGTGCCAGTTTGTCTGCGTTTCAGAAAGACTTCTTCCTTATATTCAATGTTGCTGTAGGGGGTAACTTGCCGGGTTCGCCGGATGCCAACACGGTATTTCCACAGCGCATGCTGGTCGACTACGTGCGAGTGTTCCAGCAGAACTAACCAAAGCCTGCCTCACAAATACCCGCTATGTCGCGTTCTTCCGGAATGCGTCATAGCTGAGTGGTCCCATGCCTGCTATTCTCAGCTGCACGATAAAAAGTCCCCCATAATAAAAACTATAAAGAGGAACAGGCCATGCGTCCGAAGGCTGCCGTATCCATATTCACCCTGATATCACTTTGTCTCACAGCCCATCTAGCTATAGCTGATCAGCCAGCACTGCCAGAGCTAACTCAAGCTCAGTTATCTAAAGCCCAACCAATGCAAGGCGTCCCCCCAGCGCGCAACTCGCAAGTCACCATGCATAACTACCGCGACTACCCAATGAATAAGTGGGCCTTTCAAAATAGCGGCGCACCACTCAACACAGTAATGATTCCACGGCAGGGCAATATTGTTAGGCTGCTCGGCCCATCGCAATCCCAGCTCGGAGACAAGCTCTTCACCACGGCGGCGGGAACTCAGCAGTCCTTTGATCAACTGTTCGAAAGTAACTATGCCGACGGCGTAACCATTATCAAAGGCGATCAGCTGCTCCATGAGCGTTACTTTCACAGCTTTAATGCTCACGCCCAACATATCTGGTTCTCCATGAGTAAATCCCTCGCCAGCAGCGCCTTTGGCCTGCTTGTGGAACAGGGCAAAGTGAAACTCGACAAATCACCAGCAGATTATATTCCCGAGCTAAAGGGCAGTGGTTTTGAGCGCGTCACCATTCAGCAGCTGCTGGACCACGCAACCTCCTTGGATTTTAAAGAAAACTACACCGATATGAACTCGGATTTCGCGCTCTATTATGCGCCCGCCTTAAATATGGGCTGGCTCCCCGGTGCCCGAGATGTGCAGCCGAATAATAGCGAGATCTACGGCGTGCATGATTTTCTCAGCCGCTTTGTTAAGCCCGACCTCAAGCGCGAGCCCGGCGATAACTTTGACTACAACTCCAGTAATGCCGATGTGCTCGGCTGGTTGATCGCGCGCATCAGCGGACAGCCGTTCCAAGACTTTATTCAGCAGAATATCTGGGCTAAATTGGGCGCTGAACACGACGCTACCATTGCTGTCGATCGAGCCTATATGCCCGCAGTTACCGGCGGCATGAACAGTACTTTAAGAGATGCGGCACGCTTTGGCATGATGATCCGCGACTCGGGCAAATTTAATGGCCAGCAGATTATCCCTAGCAACTGGGTCGAAGCGACCCTGGATATCAGCGATCAGCTGAAAGACAATATGGCTACCAACAGCCACTATGAAGACGAGACCTGGTCTGCCTACCATAATATGTGGTGGATTCTCGATGCGAGCATTGGCGAGTTCGCCGCTGTGGGCATTCATGGACAGGTTATTTATATTAACCGTAAATCCAATACGGTAATGGCTTGGTTCTCCAGTCAGCCAGTGGCTGGCTCGGCAAAAAATGCAACCTTTAGGGCCAAGCTGAAAGCAGCGCGCGAGATGGCTGCGGGGCTGTAGTTATAGCAATAAGGTTTGCGTCAGACTTTCCTCTCATAGGGAGGCTGGCGCTTACATCCATCCAATTACATCCGATTAGTTCTGCTTTCTTCTGAGCTGCTTTCCCCTCCCGCTTTACAGTAGTACTACTTTCAGAAAATAACCTACCTCTAAATATCCCGTCAAGATGCCAATTATTGGCTATAAATTACCCTGATCCCGCTCCCTCCAACACATCAGGCAAATATCAGGTAATTTACACATGGTTGAACTGACAGATCCGATGATGGTTTCCGCCATCATCCTATGCACCACTTTTCTCGGTATTTTCACCGAACAGTTTCACGGTATTGAACGGGCAAAATTTGCCATGGCCGGTGCCGGGGCGATTATTGTCGCCGGACAGTATTTTGGCTTTTACTCTCCCCAGCTGGCCCTCGAAGCCATCGACTGGAATGTGGTGTTTCTGCTGGCGATTATGATGTTGATTGTGTCGATTATGATCAGCACCGGGGGCTTTGATCATCTGGCCCAATATCTGGCCCGGGTCAGCGGTGGTTCGCAGCTTAAATTGCTGATTCTACTGGGCACTGTGGTCACTGTTATTTCCCTGCTTATCGATAACGTTACCACCGTGATTATCTTTGGGCCGCTGATTATTATGATCTGTCGCTCCATGGGTATTTCCCCAGTGCCCTATCTACTATCGGCAGCGCTGTTATCGGATACAGGCGGTGTCGCCACTCTGGTTGGCGATCCCCCTAACCTGATGATTGGTTCGGCAGCGGGGATCAGTTTTAATAGCTTTATTGTGCATATGGGACCGCCGGTTCTGTTGGCTTGGTTAAGCATATTATTGGGCATGCGCTTTCTGTTTAAAAAAGAGCTCACTAGCCCCATAGTCCACAGCTTTGATCAGGTGGTTGAATACAAAAACCGTCGCCTCTGGCACAAGTCTCTATTTGTTATGTTGGTGATGGTGGTGCTGTTTGTGATCCACGATCGTATTGGCTGGGAACCTTGGCTGGTGGCCGGTGCCTGCTTGACGCTGTTGGTCTTTATGTCGCGGACCATTGAGCTCGAGGCCGTGACCATGCATCTTGAAACACCCCTGCTGATTTTCTTTATCTCACTGTTTGTGGTGATCGGCGGTGTTGAGCACTCGGGTCTATTGGAGGTTATTGGTGATCAGTTTCGCGATGTGATTGCTGAGCACCCGAAACGAGCGGCGCTTCAGCTTCTCTGGGTGGCGGCAATCTTTTCGGCGCTGATCGATAATATTCCTTTTACCGCAGCGATGATCCCGGTGCTATCCGGGTTACAGCAGGATGGTATCAATGTCAGCGTACTCTGGTGGGCTCTGGCCATGGGTGTGGGTATGGGGGGCAATGGCTCCCATATAGGTTCCACGGCCAATGTCTATATCGTCACTGTTTCTGAGCGTTTGGCGCGACAGACCGGCAAGCCTGAATTGGCGATTACGCCGATGCTTTGGATACGTAAAGGTACACCAGTGATGCTGGTGACCTTAGTGGTGTGCAGTCTGTTTATCTGGTTTGGCTACGATTACTTGTTTGTCCCTAATCCCTAAATGTCCTATGGGGCCTCTGTATATTAGAGGCTACCTGTTGCTTTGGCGGCCGGTTCTTTTTCCGGCGCGCGCAGTAACAAGACCATGGGCAGCATGGCCAGCACCACCCACATCATCAGCTTGAAGTCATTTAGATAGGCGATGGTCGAGGCCTGTTTGTTAATCTCCATATCCAATAGCATCAGTCCCGCAATAGCTTCATTGTGGGCAATTTGCGGCAGTTGCTGCAGCCCAATGTTCATAGTGTAGGGGGTGATGTTCTCGGCCAAGTAGGCGTGCTGGGTTTGCATATTGCGAGCAAACAATACAAAGGCTACTGAGACGCCAATACTACTGCCGAAATTA
>CAWLBR010000085.1:0-9806 GCA_963855085.1 Gammaproteobacteria bacterium | reverse complement strand
GACCGCCAAAGGTTGTCATCCCGACCGCAGTGGAGGGATCTCAACCAGCAGGCAGCAAACCTGCCGCTTGGCACTGTCAGGTGCCACCGGCAGGAGATCCTTCGGCTTCGCTCAGGATGACAGAGAACGCAGACGGATCTTTCAACTGCGTTCATCATGAAAATAACGATAAAGGTACTCACATCAATCATTTAAACGTTAGTCTCCGACACCTGCGCAGCTTTATAGCGGTAGCCAATGAAGGCAGCTTTAACCGTGCCGCGGAAAAACTCTCGCGCACCCAACCGGCTATCACCTTAGCAGTAAAACAGCTTGAAGAGTTTGTCGGCCTAAAGCTTCTGCAACGCACCACTCGCAATGTCAGCACCACTGCCGAGGGTGAGAATTTCCTGCCCATTGCCGAGCGCCTGGTGCGTGATTTTGACAGCGCAATCTATGACTTGAGAGCCACCGCCGAAGGTCGCAGCGGTCATGTGAGCATGGCGGCGGTGCCCTCTGTAGCCACCAACCTACTGCCGGATATTATCAAAACCTTCGCCACGGAATTCCCCGGCATTAAGCTGCATCTAGACGATGATAGTTCCCGCGGTGTACAGGGTCGTGTGGAGCGCAATGAAGTGGACTTTGGTATAGGCAGCCAGTGGAACGCCAATAAGCTTCTCGAGTTCACGCCGCTATTTGCGGATCAACTGGAATTAATCTGTCACCGGAATCATCCTCTGGCACAGAATACCGGAGTGATTGGCTGGGAACAGCTAGATAAGGCGACTTTTCTCGATACTGGCGTCACCAAAGCACTGCGCGCCCGCCAAGATCTGGGGGAGTCAAAGTTTGATTTCCCCAATATCACCACCCTGGTAGCCATGCTGAGATCCAATCTGGGTGTATCGGTACTACCCTCTCTGGCGATACCCAAGACCGCTGATGATTTGGTCTCACGACCACTGACCCCCACAGAGACCAGTGAAATCTATCTGATTACGCGCAAGGACTGGGCGCTTTCTCCAGCCGCTGAGGCAATGATCGAAACCATTATTCGCGAGACGCCTCAGCAGGTGGAGAAGTACGGATTAACGATCCTTTAAGCTCTCTTTAACTAGCCAGCAGTATCGATAAAGGCAAGACAGCTGGCATGGGTCTTAGCACTCACTATAATGCCTTCGGCAGCACTTTTCGCACGGTTGGCATAACGGCGATTGCCCGGTATATGAGCTCCCTCCATCCCCGCCAAGCGCTCTAGAAACTCCTCGGAGTGGTTTAGCCAACCCTCGGCATCGCCAAAACGATTGGGGTCTATGGCGAGCATGAACTCCCCGCCATTAGGTGGACCGCCATCGTTATTGTCATTCTTCTGCGCTTCATAGCTAAAGTCCATACCGGTAAGACCCGCCACCAACAGCTCAATCATCATGGCAATGGTCGAACCCTTATGACCACCAAAGGGCAGCAGTGCACCGCCGTCGATAATCTTCTGGGCATCTGTGGTCTGGTTGCCCTCGGCATCCACACCTGTACCCATGGGCACCGGATGTCCATCACGGGCGGCGACCATCACTTCGCCACGGGCCATGGACGCAGAAGCCTGATCAAACACCAATGGCGGCTTGTCTCCCCGGGGCCAGCCAAAGCACATAGGGTTGGTGCCGAATAAGGGCTCTTTGGCGCCAGCGGGAACCACAGCTGGCTTGTAGGTGGTAAACGCCATAGCCACTAACCCAGCTTCGGCAATCGGCTCTACTTCAATCCACAGTGAAGCAAAGTGATGCACATTGACCAGCGCCATGGCAGCGATGCCATTCTCGCGAGCAGCTTCGATTAGGGCTTCACGACCTTTTTCCAGGGCCAGTGGCGCATAGCCGTGATCGCCGTCCACCTTGATCACTGCAGGGGAGATACGGGTGACGCTTGGCTCTGCATTGCCATTGACCTTACCGCTGCGCAGGGAAGCTATATAGCCGGGCATGCGGAATAAACCGTGGGAGGCACTGCCATCCCGTTCGGCTGACGCGATGGTGCGACCTAGGGCTGCTGCATTGTCAGCATTACAGCCGTTGGCAATCAGGCAATCACGTACCAGCTGCTGAATTTCAGCTTCAGTCATTATTAGGTCAGACATTTTGCACTCCCACTAAATATAAAAATATTTTTATTATTAACTTTTGATCAAGATGGATATCGATCCAGCACTGGACCCAAGGCTTCTTTTAAAGGGCCTAGATGGCTCTCGAAATTTTTCCACTGATCTATGCCACCACGGTATATAGGCTGACGTACCTGCTCGGAAGACGGTGTTCGCACGGCGCGCTCTGTTTTATAAAAACTTAAGCAGGCCTCTTCAAAGGGCAATCCACAATAATCCAGAATACGACGTACCTGAACCTCAAAGTCATTGACCACATCTTCGTACTGCACATGCAATATCTGCTCGGGAAAGGCCTCCTGCCAAAAATCCATCAATGACTCATAGTCACGAAAGTAGGTTCCAGCGTCAGCAAGGTCATAACTAAAGGCCTGGCCTTCAGCGAACAGCTGTTTATAGCCACTAAAGCAGCAGCCTAAGGGATGGCGACGGGCATCGATAATTTTGGCATTTGGCAGCATCAGTTTAATCAAGCCAATATGCCTGAAATTGTTCGGCATTTTGTCGATAAAAAATGGCGCACTCTGACGATGGACCTGAGTATCGGCAATATAGGTTTCGCCAAACTCACGGTATTTGCTGTTATCAAGGGTTTCCAAAATACTCGGGTATAAATTATCCCCTGTCATATTGCCGCCTCTCCGCAGTTCATTGACCAGGGACAGAACATTGGGCAACTCAAGCGTGCCGTCAACCTGACTGTGCGAGGATAATATCTGCTCCAATAGGGTCGAGCCGGCCCGAGGTAGTCCGACAATAAAAATTGGATCAGCGGCACTGTGTCCAAAACCCTGGGTACTCTTTAGGAACTGATCACTAAAAACCTTTTTTTGATATTCAAACTCGTCGGTCATTTGCGCTGCGTCATAACCAGTCTGCGCCTTCTTAGCTTTATTGCCGGCGGCATAGTGACTAAAAGCTTGATCAAATTGTTCAGCATCTTCAAAGGCTTTACCCAGTGAAAAGTTAATGTATACCCGATCCATAAACTTTAAATTATCGCCCTCTAACTGAGCGAGCATCTTGCCTATATCTTGATCATTAAATTTAACCGTCTTCAGGTTAGCCAGCGAGTGCCAGGCTTCACCATAGGCAGCACTACTCTGAGTCGCAGCTTTGTAAGATATAACTGCTGCTGCAGTATCGCCGCAGGTCTTTAAAGCATGCCCTTTTGATGTCAGGGTTACTGGGTCGCCCGGAACCTTAGTAAGAACTCTATCAAACAGCTCTAAAGCTTTGTCATAGAGACCCATCTGCATACACAGAACGGCATATAAGGACTCAAAGTGGACATTGTTAGGATTGGCGTTATGCAGCGCTAAAACCTCTGTATGGGCGGCCTCAATTTTCTGACGCTTGCGCAGGGCTTCAATATAATCTACCCGCAAGAGGTCATTTTCAGGTTCCAACTTGAGCGCACTTTCGAGCAAAAATTCGGCGTCATGGAGTATATTTAACTTCATGCCCACTTCCGCCAGAAGTCGCATAGCCTCTACATGGTGTGGACGCTGCTTTAAAAAATCGCGGCACAGGTCCTCTGCCTTCGAGAGTTTGCCTTGGGCTATGTGGTCCATTGCCGTAATTAGTGGCGGAGGCATTTTTAAAACCCGCTCTAAATGGGGCTTTATCCTAAGCGCCTCAGGTTCTCGATTCTGCTTGAGCAATATCTCAATCTGTCCGCGCCAGCTTCCCTGCAAGGAGGGATTAGCATAGGTAGCTCGGGTATACAGGTGCAGTGCTTGCTTTAAATTGCCCTTAGCACGATGAATATGGCCCTCTTCTTGAAGACCTCGACCGTAACTTGGAGCAATTTTCCTCAGTGCCCTTAATTGCTCCAGAGCCTCATCGAATCGGTTTAGATACCTCAGGCAAACCGCGCTGTAATAAAACGCGTCAACACTGTCAGTTTGGGTTTCAAAGATCGCGGCTAAGGATACAAGTGCATCATCAAACCGCTTATCACGCATCAATTGTTCAATCTGAATCTTGTCTTGCTGGTTCAAAATACGTTTCCTTCAGGCAAAAATATGCCCCTAAACGGGGCATATAGATTTAACATTTGACTACTTTAAATTAGAAATTGTAAGTCAGACGCATTCCCATGGTGCGGGGTCTTGCGTATGAAACACGCTCTCTATCATTAACGAAGTTACGCGACAGTTCGGCGCGCTCATCAGTCAAGTTGTCGATAAACAGCTCGGCACCCCAGACATCACTACTGATACCCGCAGTAATACCCATCATAGTCCAGCCTTGGATCTCATCGCGGTTCATACGAATGATATCACTATAAGACTTAGCAGAGTGTGCAACATGCGGCATCACGTGAGCAATAAAGCCTGAAGACAGAGCCCATTCATAACGCGCCTGAAGATTGGCTTGGAATTCAGGAGCAAATGCCAGTGAATCACCTTTAACAACGTCGTCTGTTGGCGTTAGAACCTCAGTAATCTCAGTGTCTAAGATTGATAAGCCACCACTAACAGTCAAACCCTGGAGCGAATCCAGTGCCAAGATAAAGTCAGCTTCTACACCAGTAACTTCGGCGTTTGCTGCGTTATCTGAGAAGAACAGGTTAGCAATCGAAGGATCGAAGATTGTTGTTTGCAGATTTTCGATTTCAACAAAGAACGCACTACCATTGAAGCGCAACTGGCCGTCCATCAGGTCAGTTTTCCAACCAAATTCATAGTTGGTTACTTCATCGGTCATCAGCTCAAATGGCACAGTGTAGCCAGCAGCATTAGATGCGCCACCAGGACGGTTCAACAGTCCAGGACGGAAGCCTTCGGAATAAGTACCGTAGAACAGCACGTTCTCATTAGGTGTCCAGTTCAATGTCCCCTTGACAATCGTACCACTAGTCTTGGCTTCATCTGGTGCTTTTAGTGCATTGAGGATACCGGTGATTTCTAAATCACTGATCGCATTGGGCGCATTGGCTATAGAACCACGATCAACACTGAAGGCGTCAGCAGCGGTTAAAGCGGCTTTAACTTCATCAAAGGTAACACCGTCTTCAAATGTGATTCGAGTCGATAACTTACTGTCACCAATAAAGGTCAGCTTGCCATCACCGTCGTACAGGTCGGTGATATTCGTACCGAATGCGTCAACGTCTTCCTCGCGATAGAAGTTACCGAATGAAGAGTTGGCACCGCCTTCCATATCAACACGGACGTCATACCAACGAGCACCTGCTGTGAATGAGAACTCATCATTTAGGTCAAAGGTTACTTCACCAAAAACGCCAACCTGCTCATCGGTACGCTTGATATCATTTCTGAAAATCGTATCACGCTCAAAAGGACCTGTCTGAGTCAGAAAGCCATCATCAAAAGGCATATTTAACGGTGCATCTGCGCCCTCATATAATCCAAAGAAATTAGCTTGAGTCATACCAGGGTAGCGGAAGTTCACGCGCTCTTGAAGCTCCAAGTCGCTATAGAAAGCACCACCAGTTGCGCGGATAGACTTATCTTGGTCTGTAGTAAAGCGCAATTCATGAGTACTAACAGTGGTTTCACTGTAGCTCTCAACATAAGTGTCTGGCGCATAACAGGTTCCCTGAGGAACACCCAGAGTATCGCCAATAGGATCATAGTAAGCGTTGTATTCAGGATAAGTTACGGCTGTGTCACAGATATAATAAGGTAGATACTGACCGACAAACAGGTAATCAGTGTAATCAACTACCTGATCCGTTTCACGCTTGGTATAGGCACCGGCGTAGACGATGTCTAGCTCACCAATACGACCTTCGAGCTTCCAGTTAATGTTATCAAAGGAATCTTCCAAGGTATCTGGGCTAAAGCGCTGTACAGATGGGCTATCAGTACCTAGGTTGGGATCAGCCTGGAACACACCATCGGTCTCCAAGTCTTGGTGACCATAACCCAATAGCAGAGACCAGTCTTCGTTGAGATCAATCAACGCGCCAAGTCTAAAGCCTTCATACATTGCGTCGTTGAAATCGTCTTCAACCAAGGCACTGTTATCAGCTTCTTGGAAATCAACCAACGCATAGCTTGCAGGGTTAGTTGGGTCTAAAGGCACTCGATTTTCTTGGTAACCCAGACCTTGAATAGAGTCTATATAAGTCTGAGACTGGAAACCAGCACGCAGATCAGAGACTGCAACGCCATTCGAGCGCATAGTGCCTGCGTCACGGAAGCGCGCGCTTTCAAGAGCACTTACGGTTCCATGTACGTTATCAATATAACCACCTTGATCATCGCGATAAACAACACCACGGACTGCTATCTTATCGGTAACCGGCATATTGAACATGGCTTCGATACTGTTGCTAGCCTCGCCCTGAGCGGTCTTGGAGAGGCCTAATTTAATGCGACCATAGGTATCGGTGGGATCTGGTTTGTTGGTAATCAAACGAACTGTACCGGCCTGAGAGCTGGCGCCAAACAAGGTGCCCTGCGGTCCAGAAAGTACTTCGATGCGGTTCATATCGGCCGCGTAGACATCCAGATTACGGCCAGGCTGCGAGAGCGGCTGTTCGTCTAGATAGAGTGCTACGTTAGGAGCCAAACCTGCTACACCAGCAGTTGTCAGGTTAGGCGTAGTCGATGCTACACCACGAATATAAATTGTGTTCTGTCCAGGACCACTACCACCGGCAGTGACACCGGGAAGCTGAATTAGATAGTCTTCGAAATTTGCAACGCCCATCTGGTCCAGTTTTTCTGAAGTAATTGCAGAAACCGCTACTGCAATATCCTGAGTGCTAGCAGAGGTTTTAGTTGCTGTTACTATAACCTCCTCAATCGCTGCATTTGCCATACCTGCAAATGAAGCACCCATGGCAATCGAAACCGCCAAACTAAGTCTGTTATTTCTATACATACTGAAACTCCCCGTAAAATGAATGTTTTCTACACAATTCCGAAACCGTTTCGGATATCGCGCTTTTTTCTCAATAACTCCCTGATGTCTCACTCTATAAAGAGAGAAACATTAATTAAAATTACAATTCCATTTGGACTAATTTTGATCACTAAGCTCTATGGCTCAGATTCTTATAAGAAAGGCCACATGAGGCCTATAAATCAAAATGTGTTACATAAACACAGCGTGATGATAACACAGCCAATCAGCAAAATCAGGCGCGCTGGCCTTTTTGCCCGCTCCAAAGCAGCCTATTATTTCGGACTAAATGCATCCAGTTCGTCTTTTGATACATTCACCAGGAAATATAAAATCACTCAACAAGCTGAATTTTTTCTGCACTTAATAAAATTCTTTTGCTTCTATAGAGCGAACCCAAGGCCTGTTTATATTTTTTCTTGGACACCTTAAAGCTACGGTATATATCGTCTGGAGCGCTTTTATCGGTCAGCGTAGAGACGCCACCTGATGCGCGTAAACTTTCAATAATTTGCTCACCCAAATCGTGATCACCCTGCAGAGTTCCCTGAGAAATCACCAGATCAATCTTGCCATCAGCGCGAATACCCTTGATAAAGCCAGGCAATCGCTCACCGACCTTTAGTGGTCTAAATGCGTCATCGCGAAAAATAAGCCCCAGATACTGGTCATTGATCACCGCCTTGTAACCCAGATCTGTGCGTCCAGCAATCAATAGATCAACAGCCTGACGGGGCTTAACCCATACCGACTCTTCAGCCAAATAGTCCTGCAAGCGAGTGGAGGCGGCGATGCGGTCGCTGTCCTGATCATGGAATACATAGACAACATAGGAATAACCTACTTCCATGGGCTTCAGTTGCTCGCTGTAAGGCACCAACAGATCTTTCGGCAGACCCCAGTCCATAAAGGCCCCGGCATTGTTGATATCGATGACTTTGAGCATTTCGCAGCGCCCCACTTCAACCCTCGGGGTTTCAGTGGTGGCGATCAACAGGTCTTCGGAGTCAAAGTAGAGAAACACATCAACCCAGTCACCTAACTCGCAATCCTCTGGCATATAACGCTGCGGCAACAGTATCGTACCCAGTTCACCGCCATCCAAATAGACACCAAAGTCGACTTCTTTGACCACTTCTAATTTATTAAACCTGCCAACCTGTGCCATTTTATTAACCGCGCTTTAGATTATCGAAAACCCAAACTACTCATTATAAATAGCGGGTGTAAATAGAGGGCGGCAGTATACAGCAGTTAAGCCGGCCTAGGCACTCAAGCTTAAGCACTTAAGATCAGACATTTGAGATTAGGCGCGACTAGCTATCACTGACTTCAGGCTCCAATTGGGCAATGTCTGAGCGCTGAATCTCCGCCAACTCTTCTATTGAAGGCTGTGCGGCAAGCATTAGCTTAATATGATCAATAATGTCACCAACGGTGACAAATCCTTCAATCTGCTGATCGGAAACATCAATATTGAAATGTTCTTCAAGATCCATCGCCAGTGAAATTTTTTCCAACGAATCAATATTTAATTTGTCTAGGGACATAGAGGCATCCACCGTATCAACCACCACAGCCTGATTATTGAGAATATGATCGTAAACAATTTCTGTAACTGTTGGCTTTACAATGTTTTTCATAACGCCGCGCCTTATTCTATAAGTGAAATTTTTTTATTAACGAAGCAAAAATCAAACTAACATTAGCACCAAGTAGACACGCCTAAATCGAGAACTAAATGGAGAACTAAATGGAGAGCCAAATAAAACGCCGACTCAGTGCCCGTGGGATTCCGGCCATGCTAAGCTCAGTACAGTTATTCAACGCCTTGTCTTAAATCTACGCTCATTAATGGGAAGGCCTCAGTAAAAAAATTGCGTGTATAGAGAGCCCTACAAAGACATCCAACGCCCGCCCCTTTAATTAATAATTCTTCGTCAAGAGAACAATATGCAAAACACCACAGCAAATGGCTTCACCAATGTCTGGGTTTTAACCCTTAGCAATGCTCTGGCAGCGTCGATTATGGCGTTAATGATTCTGGTGGGCAGCCTAGTGGGCAGCGACTTAGCACCGGCGGCAGAATGGGCAACACTGCCACTGGCACTGACCATCTGTGGTACCGCAGTGGGAATAGTACCCGCCACTAGGGCTATGCAGTACTTGGGGCGCAAACGCGCACTCTGGACTTTTATGGGGCTCGGCATTATCGCTTGCGCAATGGCCAGCATAGCCTTGGAGCAACGCAGCTTTAGCCTGTTCTGCCTGGCCGCAGTCCTACTCGGCACCACCAACTCCGCACTGCAACAGGTGCGCTTTGCCGCCATGGAGTCTGTAGCACCTGAGTCTGGTGCCAGCGCCGCATCAATAGTCATGCTCGGCGGGATTCTTGCGGCGTTTGTTGGCCCAGAGCTAGCTGTGCTTGGCGCTCATATGACCGCCGTCGACTATCAGGGATCGTTCTGGCTCGGCGCCCTATCCATTGTCTGTGGCGCACTGCTGTTAAGCGCTTATAAGCCGGCCCAGATTGAAACCACCAGCAAGCCCATAGCCGCAGGCTCATTGCGAACCATTTTGCGCGGCCGTGGATTTATCCTCTCGGTAGCCAGTGGCGCAGTGGCCTTTGTGGTGATGTCCTTTGTCATGACAGGCACGCCAATCAGCATGCACCATACCTACGGCCATTCTCTAGTGGATACCAAGTGGGTGATTCAAAGTCATATTGCGGCGATGTTTTTGCCCTCATTGATCGCCCCGTTGCTGTTTAAGTGGCTGGGTATTA
>CAWLBR010000084.1:0-9841 GCA_963855085.1 Gammaproteobacteria bacterium | reverse complement strand
TAACTGCCACCACAGCCTGGGAGTGTAAAACAACTATTTCCAGTATTCGCAGAAAAGCGGTAACCTGACCCAGGGGTCTACCTTTAATAAACAAAACTACCGATCAATAAACCTGCCGATCAATAAACCTGCCGATCAATAAAACTATGTCAGATTCACAACTCTATTTTTTCCGCGATGGCATCCATACTCACCTGGTAGTGCCCAGCGCAGCATTGCTTCGGGTCTTGCCGGAACTGGCTGAGCAGCTGCAAAATGCAGAGTGGGCACGAATTGGCTGGGGCGACTATCGCTATTACGGCTCAGCGCAGCAAACTCTGTTTCTTGGCCTGCGCGCACTGTTACTGCCAACCAGAGCCACCATTGCTGTGCTCGGTATTCCCGACATTAATCAATACCGCAGCGCCACCAGTCGCACCTACAGTATCGATACTAACCTTGGGGTAATAGACGCGGTGGTGGCCTTTATTTCTCGATACTTTAAAGTGGATAAATCCCAGCAGCTGATCAGGGTGCGCGCCAGAGACAGCGGTGAAATATTTTTCCAGTCCCGAGGCATCTATATGTGCATCAATACCTGCAATAACTGGACATCTCGCGGCCTTAAAATAGCCGGGCTGCGCTGCCTGCCCCTATTAAATTTTTTACCTGGCCAGGTGGAGCGATCAGTGCGTCGCAATGGCTACCTACCGCTGCCACTCTTATTGCCGCCGCCATCACAGCAGACCCATTAAGGTCCCTGTGGCTAAGCGGTCAGATTTAATCCTGTCAAAGGATTAGCCGCTCCCCTAGGATGCTAATCAAACCATTATTCTAATAAAACAAAAATTATAGAGAGGCGAGCAATGATTGAATATATTCAGGAAGGCGACGTAGCAATTCTTAACTGGGACGATAGCAAAGTGAACTCCTTGAGTCATGCCACTGTCGACCGACTTAACGAACTGCTGGATCGCGCCGAAAAAGAGGCCTCCGCAGTCGTTATTCACGGTCGCCCAGGCCTTTTCTCAGCCGGCTTTAACCTCAAAGAAGTTACTGCAGAAACCGCTGCTCAAGCAGAGGGAGATCTACTCTTACCCGCCCTAGTCAATAAAGGCGCAGCCTTGCTCTTAAGGATCTTTAGCCATCCCCAGCCAGTAGTTGCAGCCTGTACCGGCCATGCCATAGCTGCCGGCGGCATG
Organism: Gammaproteobacteria bacterium; assembly: GCA_963855085.1. Lineage (GTDB taxonomy): Bacteria > Pseudomonadota > Gammaproteobacteria > Pseudomonadales > Porticoccaceae > HTCC2207. The sequence continues at coordinate 8,660 of CAWLBR010000084.1, read as the reverse complement.
ATGCTGTTGGCCTCGGACACCCGTGTTGGCGTCCACGGCGAGTTTAAGATTGCCCTCAATGAAACGGCCATTGATATGATCCTGCCAGCCTTTGGTATCGAGCTGGTTAAGTCGCGACTGTCACCACGCTTTCAAACTATGTGTGTGATTCAATCCCATATGTTCAGCCCAGAAACAGCCCTCGAAGCGGGCTTCTTTGATGAACTCGTCAGTGCCGAAGAGGTTCTGCCCCGAGCTATTGAACATGCTACTCAGTTAGCGGCTCTGCCAGCGGTCTACGGCGTCAATAAAATGATGCTGCGTCAGACTCACGCCGACATTATTAAAGCTAGCCTTAACTAAGCTGAGTTAGCTGGTCTAAGAGCGGAACTAAAAGAGGAGCACCCCATGGCAGATTTTTTAGCTGATATCTCAAATCATAAATACCGTATTTATGGTGCCGAACTTTCACCCTATTCGGTTAAGGTGCGCTCCTACTTCCGCTTTAAGCAGATTCCCCATGAGTGGATTATCCGCAGCGCCGCGACCATGGATGAATTTGCCAAATTCGCCAAACTGCCGATTATTCCTCTTTTGGTTACACCGCAGCTTGAAGGCTCTCAGGATTCAACCCTGGTAATTGAACAACTCGAAGCGCTGCACCCAAAAGACAGCATCTACCCGGAGGATACCACCGTCAACTTTGTCTCCACTCTGCTGGAAGAGTTTGGTGATGAGTGGGCCAACAAGTGGATGTTTCATTACCGCTGGGCTAGAGAGATTGATCAGATCGCCTCGGCTGGGCGCATTGCTCAGCTGACCCAACCGGATGCCAGCAGCGAGCAGCTGGCTAAGCTAACAGAGCAGGTGCGTCAGCGTATGATTGGCCGGGTTGGCTTTGTCGGCTCTAACCCAGAGACCGCACCGCAGATCGAAGCCTCTCTGCATCTGGCTCTGGAGCAGCTTGAAGTACATCTTGAATCCCGTGCCTATCTGCTCGGTGGACGCCCTTCCTTCGGCGATTTTAGTCTTTGGGGGCAGCTCTATAATGTCTGGACAGACCCCACCAACTGCGCATTGATCGAAGCCAAAATGCCCAACTTACTGGCTTGGATACAGCGCATGTTATTCCCACGTATTGAAGGTGACTTTGAAACTTGGGAAACATTGAAGCCAACACTCAAGCCCTTTATTAAAACTCAGATTGGCGATCTATTTTTGCTCTGGACTCAGGCCAATGCCGAGGCCATCGCACAGGGTAAAGAGGAATTTTCAGTGCAGCTAAAGGGTCAGACCTGGACACAAAAATCACAGAAGTATCACGCCAAGTCTTATCAGGTGCTGCGTGAAAAATATGCCGCTCTCAATAGCCATCAGGCAACCAATGAACTGCTACAAAAAACCGGCTGCCTCGAGGCACTGATTTAAATCACTGGTAAAGCTAAATAACTCAGGACACAAACAGCCTAGCAATAGAGACTTTTATCAGCTTTTTCCTCTCGAGCCATTGATATTCTCTTTGCTGACCCCATTTCATTGGGTATCAACAAAAGGAGTAAGCTCGTGGAACAGTACCGCGGAACAACGATTCTCTCAGTGCGTCGCAATGGCAAAGTAGTAATTGGCGGCGACGGCCAGGTCAGTCTTGGCAATACCATCATGAAGGGCAATGCGCGCAAAGTGCGACGCCTGTACAACGACAAAGTGATCGCCGGTTTTGCCGGTGGTACAGCTGACGCCTTCACCCTGTTTGAACGCTTTGAAGCCAAGCTCGAACAGCATCAGGGCAACCTCACCCGCGCCGCAGTAGAACTGGCCAAAGACTGGCGCAGCGACCGTATTCTGCGCAAGCTCGAAGCCCTGCTTGCGGTGGCCGACAGTGAAGCCTCGCTGATTATTACCGGTAATGGTGATGTGATTCAGCCTGAAGATGATTTGATCGCCATCGGCTCCGGCGGCCCCTTCGCCCAGTCTGCAGCCCGCGCACTGCTCGAAAACACCGATATGGGTGCCCGAGACATTGTTGAGCAAGGCCTGAAAATCGCCGGTGATATCTGTATTTACACCAATCACAATCGCACTCTTGAAGAGCTCGATAGCACTCACTAAAGCCGTTAGCTGCCTGTAATAAAAGGTGCCGCTAGCTGCCGGATTGATAGAGTAATGAGGTGCCCACAGCGTCTCGTAATAAAAAGGTGCCGCTAACTGACCGCAGCAATGCCGTGCCTACAGCGTCTCGTAATAGAAAGGACTATTTATGTCTCAAATGACACCCCGCGAAATCGTTCACGAACTCAACCGCCATATTATTGGCCAAGACGACGCCAAGCGTTCAGTGGCCATCGCCCTGCGCAACCGCTGGCGTCGTGCGCAACTCGACGACGAGATGCGCAATGAAGTCACACCTAAAAATATTCTGATGATCGGCCCCACCGGCGTCGGTAAAACCGAAATCGCCCGACGTCTAGCGCGTCTCGCTAACGCCCCCTTTGTCAAAGTAGAAGCGACCAAATTCACCGAAGTCGGCTATGTGGGTAAGGACGTTGAATCTATTATTCGCGACCTAGTCGAAACCGCCGTCAAGCAAGTGCGCGAGCAAGAGATCAAGAAGGTTGACCAGCGCGCTATGGACTCCGCCGAAGAGCGTATTCTCGACGTCCTGCTGCCCCCAGCCCGCAGCACCGATGGCCAAACTGAGCAGAGCAGCTCGACGCGTCAGATATTCCGCAAAAAGCTCCGCGAAGGCGCACTCAACGACAAAGAGATTGAAATTGAGCTCAACCAAACCGCCGGCGGCGTCGAAATCATGGCCCCTCCGGGCATGGAAGAGATGACCTCGCAGCTGCAAAATATGTTTAGCAGCATGGGCAAAGGCAAGACGGTTACGCGCAAACTCACCGTCGCCGAAGCGCTGAAAAACCTCAAAGAAGAGGAAGCCGCCAAGCTAATCAATGAAGAAGAGATCAAAGCCGCTGCCGTTAGCGCCGCAGAACAGAATGGCATAGTCTTCCTCGACGAAATCGACAAAGTCTGTCGCCGTGGCGAAGCCAGTGGTGCCGATGTCTCTCGGGAAGGTGTGCAGCGCGACCTGCTGCCATTGATTGAAGGCTGCACCGTCTCCACCAAATACGGCATGATCAAAACCGACCATATACTGTTTATTGCCTCCGGCGCCTTTCATCTGGCCAAGCCATCGGATCTGATTCCCGAACTCCAGGGCCGACTGCCGATTCGCGTGGAGCTAAACTCATTAAAGATCAATGACTTCGAACGTATCCTCACTGAACCCAAAGCCTCGCTCACCAAGCAGTACTGCGAACTGATGGCCACCGAGGGTGTCGAGATCAGCTTTACTGAAGATGGCGTACGGCGCATTGCCGAGATCGCCTTTGACGTCAATGAAGGCACAGAGAATATTGGTGCGCGACGTCTGCATACTATTATGGAGCGACTACTCGAAGAAATTTCCTACGACGCCTCGGATCTAGGGGCCAGAGGGGAAAAATTCTCCATCGACAAAGCCTTTGTCGACAAGCAGCTCGGTGAGCTAGCAGCCAACGAAGATCTGACAAGGTTTATTCTCTAATATGAACAACGACCTCAGCAGCACAGTGCCCCGGCGTCTTGCCGTCAATCAAGCCAAAGATTGCCTGAGTATCGACTATGCCGGGGACGTTCGTCACCCATTGTCAGCAGAGTACCTGCGGGTGCACTCCCCCAGCGCTGAAGTGCGCGGCCACGGCAAGGGCCAGGAAGTGCTGCAATTTGGCAAACGTCTGGTGACTATCAACTCCATAACCAAATCCGGCAACTATGCCATCCAGATCTTCTTTAGCGACGGCCACGACTCGGGGATCTATACCTGGGATTATCTCTACGATCTCGGTGCCAACTATGACAGCCACTGGGAAGTCTATTTGGGAACCCTGAACCAAGCAGGCCAGAGTCGTGATCCGGATACTCAGGTAGTAAAATTGGCATAGCCGCGCCGGTGTCAATTCAGCCCTGCGCATTTGCTGATAGACATACCTAAATGGCCAAACTGTCGCTACAATAGGCCCCCCTTATTTAACGATAGCCGGCTCTATGTCTGACAAAACCACCCACTTTGGTTTCCAAACCGTTAATAGCGAAGAAAAGGCCGGCAAAGTTGCCGAAGTCTTTCACTCCGTCGCCTCCAGCTATGACCTGATGAATGACTTAATGTCCGCGGGTATCCACCGTCTGTGGAAGCGCGTCACCATCGAGATGTCCGGTGTGCGTCGCGGCCACAAAGTATTGGATATAGCCGGCGGCACCGGTGATCTAGCCGCTAAATTTTCACGCATAGTCGGCACTGATGGGCTGGTTGTACTGGCCGACATCAATGACTCGATGCTCAAGGTCGGCCGTGACCGCCTGCTCGATCGCGGTATCGCCAACAATATTCAATTCGCTCAAGCCAATGCCCAGTATCTGCCCTTCCCGGACAATACCTTCGATGTGATTACCATCGCCTTTGGCCTGCGCAATGTCACCGATAAAGAGATGGCCCTGCGCTCTATGCATCGTGTACTCAAGCCCGGCGGCAAGCTGCTAGTCTTGGAGTTCTCCAAGCCACCGAGTACGCTGCTATCGAAAATCTATGACGGCTACTCGTTTAATATTCTGCCCAAACTCGGCAAGCTTTTTGCCAGTGACGCCGACAGCTACCAATATCTGGCTGAGTCGATTCGTATGCACCCAGATCAAGAAACCCTGATGGCTATGGTAGAAAAAGCGGGCTTCAGCAACTGCGATTACCACAATATGACCGGCGGCATAGTCGCTTTGCATCGCGGGGTTAAGGCCTAGTGTTTTTCTCCGCACTGCAGTCCGGCGCATTTGAAGCAGCGGAAAAGCTGGTCAATGGCGCACTGAAATATGACCCTGCGACCCTACGTAAAATGGGCGAGTTGGAAGGTAAGGTACTGCTTATTGAGAGCACCATGCCACCGCTCAAGCTGGCCATGGAAACCAATAGCCAGGGTATTATGTTACACAGCAACTGGCAGGATAAGGCCGACACCACAGTCACTGGATCCCTGATTTCCATTGCTGGTCTGGCCGTCAACTCAGCATCCCAGGCATCCTTCTCCGGAACCGGCGTTAACGTTTCAGGTGATCTAGATTTTTTGTTAAAAATCAATAATCTAATGACTGAACTTAATGTAGATTGGGAAGCTATTCTGGCGACTGTTATTGGCGATATTCCCGCTCATTTGATGGCTGCAAAGCTGCGTAAATCAGCTGCCATGGCCAAAGATGTAGGCCAGCGAGCAAAGTCTGCCGCTGCCGAAGTGGCTAAAGAAGAACTGCGAGTCACCCCCACTTCACCCGAGTTCAATGACTTCTCGCAACAGGTGCGGGAACTCTCCAGCGGCGTCGAACGCGCCGCGGCACGAATCAATAAAAGCCGTCAGATTCTCAGCCAAATGTTGGCCGATCAAAACAACCCGGCACAACCAAATGAGTCCAACTCTTGATCCGCCTGCGTCGCTTGGCTGCGATTGCTCGAGTTGTTTTCAGATACCGCCTCGATACCCTGCTCGACAAAAGTAAGACGCCGTTGCCATTGCGTCTGCTGCTATCCCCCGCCGTTCTCTGGGGCAAACCGAAAGCCAGTCGCGGTGAACGCCTGCGCAAAGCACTGGAAAGCCTGGGCCCAATATTTGTTAAATTTGGTCAGCTGCTGTCCACTAGACCTGACCTAGTTCCAGAGGATATCTGCTCAGAACTGGCTCAACTGCAAGACAATGTCGCGCCCTTTGACTCGGATAAGTTTCGTCAGATTGTTGAAGACGCTCTAGGTGATAGCGTTGATGAGATATTCCTGAGCTTTGAAAAAGAGCCCCTAGCCTCAGCATCTGTGGCCCAGGTTCACGCCGCAGTGTTAAAAGACGGCAGCGATGTGGTGGTTAAAGCGGTACGCCCAAATATTGAAAAAACCATCAGCCAAGATATAGCGCTGATGTATACCCTAGCGCGACTGCTGGCCAAATATAGCCAGGATGGCCGTCGCCTGCGTCCGGTGGAGGTAATCGCCGATTATGAGCAGGTTATCTATGACGAGCTTAACTTGCAGGCCGAAGGCGCCAATGCCTCGCTGCTGAGACATAATTTCGAAGGCTCACCGCTGCTCTATGTCCCCAAGATCAACTGGGACTACTCGAATGAGAAGGTGCTGGTGATGGAGCGTATTTATGGCACGCCAGTAACCAATATCGCCGAGCTAAAGGCGGCTGGGATTGACTTTAAACTGCTCGCCGAGCGCGGCGTCGAGATCTTTTTCACCCAGGTCTTTGAGCACAATTTCTTTCATGCGGATATGCACCCGGGCAATATCTTTGTCGACACCAGCAATCCGAAAAAGCCTTCTTATATCGGCATCGACTGCGCGATTATGGGCTCACTGAGCAAAGAAGATCAGTACTATATGGCGCGCAACCTCATCGCCATTTTCCAGCGCGACTATCGCAAGGTTGCCGAACTGCATATTCGCTCTGGCTGGGTGCCAAAAACCACGCCAGTGAATGAATTTACTGGCGCCATTCGTGCGGTCTGTGAACCTATTTTCCAGCGCCCGCTCAATGAAATCTCTCTCGGCCATATGCTCATCAGCCTATTTACCACGGCGCGACGCTTTGAGATGGAAGTGCAGCCCTCGTTGGTGCTGTTGCAAAAGACTCTATTAAATATTGAAGGACTGGGCCGCCAGCTCTACCCCCAGCTGGATCTCTGGACCACCGCCAAACCCTTTTTAGATCGCTGGTTAAAAGAGCGCTACTCCCCGAAGAGCCTGTTTAAACAATTTAAACAGCTAGTGCCAGACTGGTTGGAGCAGCTGCCGGAGATTCCACCGTTGATTTACTCGGCGCTTAAAACCGCCCAGCAGACAGCGGAGAATCCAGCGGCTAGCGCTGTGGTATCCACCCCAGCACCAGTGGCTAAGACACAACCACTGCGCCGATTGATTCCCTGGCTCAGCGCTGCAGCTGTAGGCGTAGGTTTTGGCTTGGCCGTTGCCAGCTGGACTGAATCACTGGCACAGGTGCCTGTGACTAGCCTGACATTGGTTGGTGTTGGTCTATTGATTCTGCTGCTGCGCTAATGCTTTTTACTGTTTTTGACCCACAACAGCTGCCATAATTCGCGGATAAATTATTTGCTAAGGCATTTGAAAATATGAGTTATCTAGACGATATAACCTGGAACAGCGATGGACTGGTTCCCGCCATTGCCCAAGATGCGGCAACTGGCCGCGTGCTAATGGTCGCCTGGATGAATGCCGAAGCACTGCAGCTCAGCGTCGATGAACAGCGCGCTGTGTACTGGTCCCGGTCGCGGAAAAAGCTCTGGCGCAAAGGCGAAGAGTCCGGTCATGTGCAACAGATTAAAGAACTACGCCTCGACTGTGACAGCGATGTGATTGTGATGCAGATAGAACAGCTCGGTGGCATTGCCTGTCACACCGGCCGCGAATCCTGCTTTTATCGAGTGCTCGAGAATGGCGAGTGGAAAACCGTAGACGCTGTAATCAAAGATCCTAAGGATATTTATAAATGACAGATAAGCGATCAAGTGGAGACGTGTTGGCACAGCTCTGCGCTGTATTAGAAGCACGTAAAGCCGCTTCAGCGGAGGACTCTTATGTGGCCAGCCTGCACAGCAGTGGTCTGAACAAGATTCTTGAGAAAGTCGGCGAAGAGAGTATTGAGACTATTCTTGCAGCGCGGGACGCGCAGGATAGCGGCGACAATACTAAGCTTATCTATGAGACTGCGGACCTTTGGTTCCACAGTTTGGTTATGCTCTCGCACCTTGGGGAAGATGCTCAGGCGGTGCTGACAGAGCTTGAACGACGCTTTGATCTCTCGGGGCTTGATGAAAAAGCGGCGCGAGACTAAGTAAAAAATTAATATCACTAATTCATAGCGAAGGAGTATTGAGATGGGTTTTGGATGGCAAGAACTACTAATTATTTTGGTTATTGTGGCACTGATTTTTGGCACTAAGAAATTGCGTGGCATTGGTTCTGATCTGGGTGGCGCGGTAAAAGGATTTAAAGATTCTATAAGCACTGATGAAGCCGGTGAAGATAAGCCTGATGGTGATGAAACTAGTGTTAAGAAAGAGAGCGCTGAGACTGAGACTGATAAGCCGCAGAGTTGATGGTCTTGGGCGGCCGATTAGTTGCTGTCATCCCGACAGAGCGTAGCGTCGAGGGATCTCTTGGTTGGGCGCAGGCAAATCCATGCACACCCTTTGCGATCGGTCCCATGTGTTTGCCATTTTCAGCGGTCGCGCAACTCGCTGTCGCTCAAACAAGGCGCTCTCTCAATCTGAAAATAACAACCTCATAAGCGGGCCCTGATTGATCGCAAAGGATCTGCATGGCTTCGTTGAGAGGTTGCACACCAGCCTGTCATCCTGAGAGAGCAAAGCGAACCGAAGGATCTCATGCAGAATTGCAGCGTGAAACGTTGAAAGTAGTACACCACGGAGATCCCTCGACTACGCTCGGGATGACAGTAGTTTTGCTCGGGATGACAAACTGGGGCTCGGCTAACACTCCACCCTGTCATCCTGAGAGAGCGCAGCGAACCGAAGGATCTCATGCAGAATTGCAGCGTAAAATATAGAAGGCAGTACACCACGGAGAT
>CAWLBR010000083.1:0-9897 GCA_963855085.1 Gammaproteobacteria bacterium | reverse complement strand
TGCAGGATAATCTCAAAAGTGATTGCGCTGGAGTCTGTGGTTGCAGAAGCAGAGGCACCGGCATCACCGCCGATATCAGCGTAGTCAACCGCGACGGAGATCTCACCAGCAACATCAGTTGCGGTCATTGCGCGAGACGCTGTCCAGGCATCGCCGGAACCATCAACGCTGGTTGCAGCAGAACCACCAATAGTCACAGTGGGAGCACTGATCGCTTCGCTAGCGGAAATTGTAACTGTCACCACATCGCCAACGGTTACCGTGGACTTAGCGCCCGAGGCAATTGACACTGCAGACAGCGACGGAGCACCGTCAGCAGCATTATCCGTTGAACTGTAATCATCGCTTCCCCCGCCACAGGCGGCGAGAAAAAGGGACGATAAAAGTAATGTGACTGTACTCAAACGGCTTGTTTGACAAGTACGGTCGAAAAAGCCAATAAATTTGGATTTGTGATGACGCATAATTCCCCCTAACAACTATTATTATTAATTCTGTCACCTACTTGTACGCAAGATAAAGAATTATGAGTCTCTGATACTGAGCGCTGTGAAAGTCAAGGGCGAGCGAAATACGACAGATAGGCATTTATACGGGATGAAGTGGCGGCTTGGTGACGCATAAGTCCCCCTAAAAACTGTTATTTAAGCTGTGTCCTACCTACTACGTAAGATGAAAAATTTTTAGTCACCGATACTGAGCGCTGGTTACGTCAAGAGCGAGCGAAGTACCAAAGATAGGTGCTTACACGGGCTGAAGTGGCGGCTTAGAGCAACCTTGCAAGGTTCATATAATATTTAAAAGGAAAAAGATTAAAGTTATCATCCAAGCAACGACACTTTGGCAATGGCAAGCCAACGAGGGCTGTGGAATAAGGTAGTTAATCAGAGCACTGAGTTTCGTCAGCAAAGCGCTAGACCGAACGCAGAGAGCACTTACCCTAACTGGTCGAGCTCAAAAAACCGCCAAAAGCATTACTGCGAGTCACGCTGAGGCTTAAATCACTCTGAGGCTCTATATCAGGCTGAGGCTCTATACAAAGTGCGGTCGGTTATCCTCTAAATCTGCACCAACCCCGCCCTACAAATATTTAATAAAAACCAGTCTCCGACTTTCATTCTAGAGATATAGATCAGGATCCGACTGACCGCACCCTCTTTAACCTCAAAAACATAACCGTTTAACTCATATACGTTGTTTGCCAGCCATGAACCGGTAGAGTATGAATGGGGACGTAGTAAAAATATAAAAAGCGAGAGCTGACCTATGTTCATAGATTTTTTTGTTTACCCAGGGGGTTAATCAGTATGTTATTTAAAAAGAAAATTCTTGCTAGCAGTGTTGCCTTAGCGCTAGTTGGAACAACTCTTCCAGCTTACGCACAAGATGGCGTGCTTATAGAAGAAGTAATTGTTCAGGGCGGTATCCGCGGAAGCCTTACGCGCTCTATGGACATCAAGCGCGACTCAGCTGGCGTTGTAGATGCCATCTCAGCGGAAGACATGGGTAAATTCCCAGACGCTAACTTGGCAGAATCGCTGCAGCGTATTACTGGCGTGTCTATCAGCCGTCAACGCGGTGAAGGCAGCCAGGTAACAGTTCGTGGCTTTGGTCCCGAGTACAACCTAGTGACATTGAATGGGCGTCAGATGCCTACTCACAGCAACACTAGCCGTTCTTTTGATTTTGGTGATCTCGCCTCTGAAGGCATTGCCGGCGTCCAGGTCTACAAAACGGGCCGCGCCGATGTTCCAACAGGTGGTGTAGGCTCATTAATTAACATCTCTACTACCCGTCCTCTTGAGAATCCAGGCCAAACTGCCAGCTTCTCGGCAAAAATGGTTAACGACACCTCGACTAGAGAAGGCGATGAGATTACTCCTGAATTCTCTGGCATCTACTCGAACACTTTTGCCAATGACACCATCGGTATTGCTATTACTGCCTCATCGCAGACACGCAACAATGGCGTCAATGCAGCAGAGACCACAGGCTGGTTTACTAACTCAGGTGACCAGGCTGGCGCTAACGGCATTCCAAATGATGCAAACCAGGTTAACCGTCCTACAAGCGACGCTGAATTCTATTCAATACCTCAGCAGCTCGCCTATGCGATCAATGAGTATGAGTCGAAGCGAATCAATGGCCAGCTAGTTTTACAGTGGGCTCCAACTGACACTCTTACCGGAACACTGGACTACATTCATTCAGAACTGGATCTCGATCACACCATGAGCGACATGTCTGCTTGGTTCAGTAATGCTAACGCATCAAGCCAAGCAAGCCTTTGGAATGATGGCGAGCAGCGCTCTCCATTGATGTATTCCGAGACACACAAAAACGCTGACTTTGCGATGGGTGTGCACCAAGATGGACGTAAGAATGAGAACAACTCTGTCGGCCTAAACCTTGAGTGGCAAGCATCAGATCGTCTTATGCTCGCGATTGACCACCATGACTCTTCAGCAGAGACCGGCGCCAACAACCCCTACGGCACTAGCTCATTGGTGACTATGGCGTCCTTTAACAAGGTTGGTTCTGCTGTTTATTACGACAGCGAGCTGCCAATACTTTCACAAAATCTGAACTCAGGTGACGATGGCGCTGATCGTCCGCTGTACAAGAACGATATGATTATCACTGGTAGCGTTTTCGGCAACGAAGCAGCCAAAATGGACATCAAGCAGAGCAAGTTTAGCGGTACCTTCGAACTCTCTGATAGCGCTAGCATCGACTTTGGTGTGCAGCTAACTGAAGTAAGCAACCGTTTTGTCAGCAGCAATACTCAGCTCGACAACTGGGGTGGCTTTACGCAGCCCGGCGAACTGACCGACATTCTTACTCGTTCTTCTATAGCAGGTCAGTTCGATCAAGTTGATGGCGGCGATGACCCGCGCCTACACACTGAATACTTCACCACTTCTCTTGAAGAAATCATTGCTGTTGGTGAGGCAAGCTACACTGCACGTGACGCCGAATACGCTTCCGTTGGCGACTGTGGCACTGGTTACTGTGCCTCTACAGACTGGACCGTAGACAAGCGCACCACTGAAGAAACTAGTTCGGCCTATGTCCAGTTCAACAGCGCTCTGGAATATTATGGCATGCCGCTTAATCTGCAGATGGGTCTTCGCTACGAAGAAACTGACGTTACCTCAGCAGCTCTTGCTCCTACCTATGACGAGGTCTATTGGCTCGGCGGCAATGAGTTCAAAATGGTTGCAGCAGTGGACGAAAATGGCGAAGCAATTCAAGTCTTTGACGACTACATTGGCGACTACTCACTTCTGCTGCCAAGTATCGATATGGATATAGAAGTGGTTGAAAACGTGATTGTACGTGCGTCATACAGCCAGACAGCGACACGTCCAAGCTTCACTGATATCCAAGGTGGTGTTACTGTTGGTGGCACTGTATTCAAGAATGACGGTGGCTTTGCTAACGGCGGTAACCCAGGTCTGTTGCCCATTGAGTCCGACAACTACGATGTCTCTGTAGAGTGGTACTACGATGAAGGCAGCTACCTCTCAGCTGGCTACTTCAAGAAAAACGTAGCCAACTTTATCGGCTCTTCGGTTCGTAAAGGTGAGACATTGTTTAACCTGAACTTCCCTCTCGAAGGAACGCTGTTCAATCAAGCCGTTGCAGACAGTGGTATAGACCCACTTAAGTACAGTGATGTTGGTGCCTATATTCTGGCCAACTATCCAGACAACGCAGCAATTGACGGCGATCGTATCTACGGCGTTGACGGTGACCCACTGGTAACTTTCCAGATCACTAGCCCAGCAAACCAAGAGGATGCCACGGTTGATGGTGTTGAAGTCAACTTGCAGCACAACTTTGGTGAGACAGGCTTCGGTATGATTGCCAATGCTACCTTCGTGAATGCTGATGTTGCCTATAACAACATGCAGATCGACTCACAGTTTGTACTCAACGGTTTGAGTGACTCAGCTAACCTGGTAGCGTTCTACGACAAAGACGGTTTGCAGGCTCGTTTAGCCTACAACTGGCGTGATGCGTTCCTCGCAGGTGTTGGTCAGGGTGCAGGTACTACCAGCAACCCAACCAATATCGAAGCCTACGGTCAGCTCGATGTCAGTGCTAGCTATGACTACAACGACAACCTAACGATCTTCTTCGCCGGACTTAACATCCTTGAAGAGACTTACAATGTCTACGGTCGCGATGAGCTGCAAGTATTGCAAGCTGGTCAAACTGGCGCTCGCTACGACATCGGCGTACGTTACAGCTTTAAGTAACTTGCCAGGGTGAGCAATCACCAGTCTGATGAAAACGGAAGCCGCTTAAAGTATTTTGAGCGGCTTCTTTCATTGCGTCGTATATAAGCAGACGGATTGCATTATTACTGCAGCGCTTTTATCCGCGCGGCAAAGCAGATAAAGTAAGTTAACAAAGCCTCTTGCCCTAGCCAGAAAAGGTTAAATCGAGAGCAGTTGAAACCAATCCATAAAATCCATAACAATAAAAAAGTAACTGAAGTCCATGAATCAAAGAATCAATAGAGTTGTTATCGTTGGTGGCGGCACGGCTGGCTGGTTAACGGCTGGCGTGATTGCTGCAGAGCACTGTATTGGATCCCAAAACAGCAGCCCAGAGGATTCTTTCCATCTAACCCTCGTGGAGTCTCCAGATATTCCTACTATTGGTGTTGGCGAAGGCACCTGGCCTTCCATGCGCAGCACCCTGCAAAAGATGGGCATTTCTGAAACTGACTTTTTCCGCGAGTGCAGCGCAAGCTTTAAGCAAGGCACCTTATTTAAAGGCTGGCGCACTGGCGCAAATGATATTTACACCCACCCTTTCACCGCACCTCAAAGCTACAATGAGGTTAACTTGGCGCCCCACTGGCAGACCGCAAGAGAGCAGATAAACTTTGCTCAGGCAGTGTCACCACAGAGCGCCCTGTTTGCTGACAAGCTAGCCCCGAAGCAAATCTCTACACCAGAATACGCCTTCAATGTTAACTACGGCTACCATTTGGACGCGGCAAAATTTGCCGAATTTCTGCGCAAGCACTGTGTCGAAAAACTCGGTGTCACCCATATTAAGGCCAATGTTACAGGAATCGACTCGGCGGACAATGGCGATATAGCCTCCATAGCCACAGACAGTCACGGCAATATTGAAGGGGATCTTTTTATCGACTGCAGCGGTTCGAGAGCCCTGCTGTTGGGGGAACACTTCGGTATTCCGCTATGCAGCAAAAGTGACATCCTATTCAATAACACTGCCTTGGCAGCGCAAATCCCCTACACCGATGAAAACGATCCGATTGAATCCTGCACTCTGTCGACAGCTCAGTCTGCCGGTTGGATCTGGGAAATTGGCTTGCCCACAAGACGCGGTATAGGTCATGTGTACTCCAGCGACCACAATACCGAAGAGCGTGCCAGTGAAGAGCTACTGAGCTATATAGCCAGCACGGTTAGCGAACAGGCAGCAGCCGCGGCAACACTGCGCAAGGTGCAATTTAGTCCCGGTCATCGAGCCAAGTTTTGGCACAAGAACTGTGTCGCCATTGGCATGTCTGCTGGATTTATCGAGCCGCTAGAAGCCTCAGCTCTGGTACTGGTAGAACTCTCGGCGGCGATGATCGCCGAGCAGCTCCCGGCCAATCGCGAGGTTATGGATCTGGTTGCAGAACGCTTTAACGACAAGTTTTTATATCGCTGGGATCGCATTATTGAGTTTCTCAAGCTGCACTATGTTCTCAGTCAGCGCAGAGACACCCAGTACTGGCGCGATAACTGCGAAGCGTCGAGCATCCCAGAGCAGCTAACCGACTTACTCGCTCTTTGGCGTCACCAGAGCCCCTGGCATCGAGACACTAATAATGCAGACGATATGTTCCCCTCGGCGAGCTTTCAATACGTTCTTTACGGCATGGATTTTGAGACCATGCCGAGCCAGACTGAGCGTCGCTCAGAGCAGGCTGACCAACAGCGAGCAGGCCGCCTGTTCCAGGAAAATGCGGCGCGCACTCAGCAGCTGAAAACCTCTCTGCCGACTAATCGCGACTTGATCAACAAAATTTATACCTTCGGGTTTCAAAAAATATAACCACTGAGGCTCTTAACCTCAGGACAACAGAACTATGCTGGAGAAAGCATGAGCAACTACAAGATACTCAACAACGATGTTCACAAAGACCTCAGAGTGAACACCAGCAGAAGCGCCCAGTTAGGCGACAACATTATGTACACCATGACCTTTCCCATGGAGTTTAGAGACATCCAGTCCTGCTATCCTATCTTCTTTTGCAAAGACCCAGAATCAGGGCAGCTCTACCCTGCCGCCCTACTTGGCTTTGAACAGGATCAAAACCTGTTTCTAAGTGACAGCGGATGGGATGCGACTTATATACCGCTGATGGTTCGCCGTCATCCTTTTCTGATCGGCTTTCAAGCGGATCCCGACGGTGGCGAAGGCGCTACCAAACCGGTCGTGTCCATCGACTCCGACAGCCCGCGTCTTATTAATAGCGCCGGCAGCGAGGAGGGCGAAGCATTGTTTAACCAAGAGGGTGCACCAAGCGATTTTTTACAGACAAGCATAGGCGCACTGGAGTCTATTCATCGCGGCTTAGAGCACAATAAAGGCTTTATAGCAGCACTGCTTGAACATGAACTGCTCGAGTCCTTCAGCTTGGAGATAACCCTCAACGATGGTTCCAATAACCAGCTGATGGGTTTTTACACTATTGCTGAAGAAAAGCTCCAGTCCCTCGATGGCGACACACTAGCCAAATTTAATGCACAGGGTTACCTGCAATCTATCTATATGGCGATTGCCTCTTTCGCCCGTCTGCGCCCAATGATCGATAAGAAAAATGCTCAGCTGGCATAGCCCTGTGCTTAAACGACCACTAGCATCCAGCCTTGTATGCAAGGTGAATCACTGTGCTTGAGATTAAAACCACAGTCAAAATAATCGACGACTGTCGGGCCGATTCGATCCCCGATGCGGTTTTGCACTCAAGCCAACCACTGGTTCTGCGCGGCTTGATTGCTGACTGGCCTCTAGTGGCCGCGGCACAGAGCTCCCCGGAAGAAGCCGCAGACTACCTGCTGTCCTTTGATAGCGGCAAACCCTTGACCGCTATGGTCGGTGATGCGGCTATAAACGGGCATATTTTTTACAACAGCGACCTCAGTGGTTTTAACTTTGAATACCAGCGCCTGCGCCTAGCCGAAGTGTTAGAGCAGCTTGCCGCTCACAGAGATAACAGTGCCCCGCCGACCCTCTATGTTGGCTCCACCAATGTGGATCACTGGCTTCCTGGGTTTCGTCAACACAACGACCTCAACCTGACTGATCACAAGCCTATTGCCAGCGTCTGGATAGGTAACCGCAGCCGTATATCAGCGCACTATGATTTCCCGACGAATATTGCCTGCTGTGCAGCTGGACGGCGACGCTTTACCCTCTTCCCCCCAGACCAACTGGAGAATCTCTACGTAGGTCCTATAGACGTTACGCCAGCCGGACAGCCTATTAGCTTGGTGGATTTTAAAAACCCCGACTACCAGCGCTTTCCTAAATTTCGCCAGGCCCTAGAGACAGCTCAGGTAGTAGAAGTGGAGCCCGGCGATGCTATCTTAATTCCGAGCATGTGGTGGCACCATGTGGAAGCGCTCGAGCCCCTCAATGTATTGGTTAATTACTGGTGGCGCGACACACCTAGTTATCTCGGTGGCCCACTGAATGTTTTACAGCACGGGATTCTCGGCTTGCGCGACCTGCCGCCAGAGCAGCGTGAAGTGTGGAAACAGTTGTTTGACCACTATGTATTCAACCCTGACCCAGAACAGTTAGCCCATATTCCCGAGCAGGCCCGCGGCGTACTCAACCCCATTGACGAGGCCACGGCGAAAAAAATTCGCTCTATGTTGGCGCAAAAACTCGGTCATTAAAATAGATTATTGGAGAACCCGGAATGACTGTTAAAAATGTCACCAAGGTAGTGGTTGTCGGCGGCGGCACCGCAGGTTGGATGGCTGCGGCCTCACTGAGCAAGCTTATTGGACCTAATATTCAAGTCTGCGTAGTGGAGTCCGACGAAATCGGCACTGTGGGTGTCGGCGAAGCCACCATTCCCACTATGATGACTCTTCATCAACTGCTTAAAATTGACGAACGGGAGTTTATGGCGGCAGTCCAGGGCACCTTCAAGTTGGGTATTAATTTTGAGAATTGGAATAAACTCGGCGACAGTTATATGCACGCCTTTGGGCGCACCGGTCAGGACTGCTGGGCAGGGGGTTTTCAGCACTTTTGGAGCAGAGGCAAGCAGTTAGGCCTAAGCGAAGACTACGGCCGTTACAGCGCCTCCTACGTGGCTGCTAAGGCAGGGAAATTTGCCACGCTGCCAGATCAGAGGCTTAGCTACGCCTTTCACATGAATGCCACCCTCTATGCCAAGTTTCTGCGCGAGATGGCCGAACAACATGGCTGCGAACGTATTGAAGGTAAGATTACCCTTGTCGACACTCATAGCGACAATGGGTATATCCAGAGCGTCACGCTGGAGTCTGGGCGCACCATCGAGGGCGATCTCTTTGTCGACTGCAGTGGCTTCCGCGGTCTGTTGATCGATGAGACCCTAGACACCGAATATGAAGACTGGTCCAACTGGCTGCCCTGCGACAGTGCCGTGGCAGTGCAGACGAAATCTGTGAGTGAACCCATCCCCTATACCAGAGCCATAGCACGTGATGCCGGTTGGCAGTGGCGTATCCCGCTGCAATCTCGGGTCGGTAATGGCATGGTATTTTGCAGCAAATTCCTCTCCGATGACGCTGCCATTGAAACCCTATTAAACAATGTCGAGGGCGAGCCCCTAACCAAGCCGCGAATTATCAAATTCCGCACCGGTCAGCGCAAACAGCACTGGAATAAAAACTGCATTGCCCTAGGTCTTGCCGGCGGCTTTGTTGAGCCTCTGGAATCCACCAGCATCCATCTTATTCAGCGTGGTATTATTCGCCTGCTACAGATGTTCCCCCACGAGGGCGTACGACAGCCAGATGTGGTTGAATTCAACCGCCAGATGAGTGACGAGTTTGTCTTTGTGCGAGACTTTATTGTTATGCACTACCATCTCACCCAGCGCGACGACACGCCATTCTGGCGCCACTGTCAGTCGATGGCGATTCCAGACAGCCTGCGTCATCGCCTCGATTTATTTAAACAGACCGGCCGGGTGTTTCAGGAAGCCGGCGATGTCTTCGCCGAAAACAATTGGGTACAGGTGATGCTCGGTCAGGGATTGGTACCAGAACAGTACCATCCGATTGTCGACAGCATGAGTGACCTTGAACTCAGTCAGTTTCTCAAGGGACTCACCGACAAGGTTGATGACCTGGTTAACCAGCTGCCCAGCCATCAGAGTTTTCTCTCAAAGTACTGTCCTGCCGAGTAGGCATAGCTTATATCGCCAATCTATTTGGCTAAGTGCTTCACTATAAAGATCGATATTAGTATAAGCAGCAGACGAAAAAAAACCGCACTGTAACCAGTGCGGTTTTTTTGTATTTCTCAAACTAACTGATTACTGCTTAGCAAAATCAAATGACCAGAAGACACCGTCACCCGTTACAACTACAACCGATAAGAATTCACTGTCAAAGGTCGTTACTGTGTAAGTGATCGACGCAGGAGCGGCAGTAGGAGCCCCGAGCTCAGCGTCGTTGACCACTTTAGCCAGACCCAGATGAGCGCCCTGACCGTTTAAGGTAAGCGTCTCTGCAGCTTCATCATAGACAAACGATGCATCGTTACCGCCATCATGTGGCGCAATAGGCGTTAAACAAGCTCCGTCACCAGCAGCAGCATCCTGCCAAGCTTCAATCCAAGTGGCATCACCCATTT
>CAWLBR010000082.1:0-9921 GCA_963855085.1 Gammaproteobacteria bacterium | reverse complement strand
AGAATCTCCAAGAGCTGGAAATTATGGCCGAGGCCGGTGTCGATCTGGTGGAGCTGCAGTTTCCTTTCTCTGAGCCCAGTGCCGATGGTCCGCTGTTTGTGCGCGCCAACGAGCAGTCGCTAAAATCGGGCACTACGGTAGACCAGTGTTTCGAGTTTATGAAATTGGTCAGTGCACGTTTCCCGTTTAAAGTATTGATGATGGGTTATTACAATACGGCTTTTAAAATGGGCGAAGAGGCCTTTGTAAAGCGTGTTAAAGAATCTGGTGGAGTTGGCTATATCTTGCCAGACCTACCCATTGAAGAGTCTCCTGAGTTGCACCGCCTCTCAGAAGCGGCAGGTATTGAACCCATAATTTTGATGACGCCCACCAGCAGCGATAAACGCTTAGCCAAGCTTGGAGCTGTTAGTCGTGGTTTTGTCTATGTGGTTGCGCGCAAAGGTGTGACCGGTTCGAAAACCCAAATGGGTGATGATGTTCTGGCCTTAGTGGAACGCTGTCGCCAGCACACCGATGTGCCTTTGGGTGTGGGTTTTGGTATCAGTAGCAAAGCGGATATAGATGTATTGCGCGGTCATGCGGATATTGCCATTGTTGGCACAGCGGCACTGAAAACCTGGCAAGAGGGCGGTGCACCTGCGCTGCGCAAGTTCTTTGCTGAGTTGATGGCCTGAGCTGTTTGGACGCTTTTAATTAAAAGCTCTTAATTAAAAGTTTCCTGACTGACAGAAAATCGCCAGTCATTGATCAATTGATTTTCCACCTCTTCAAGGGGTGGGTAATCCCCCCAAATAATTCTATCTACACAAGCCAGATGCGCACCCATGGACGAACTGATGGGTCCGTACCAGCAGGGTAGGGCTGGGCTCTCTATTCTGTTCTCTATTTTGTTCTCTACTTTGCTCTTGGTTTCGGTCTGTTCAAGCTCCATCAGACTGTCGACAAAGCCCTGCCCGTAGAGATTCCCAAGCTCAATGGTTGAGATGGCAGCATGTTGATCCCTACTGTCTCCGACTGGCGATTGCCCAGTATTCAGCCCTTGCTCAGCTCTCTCGAAAACTCGACCACCGTGCTTAGCTGTGGTGAAGCTAATCACCTCAAGCCAGAATTTTGATGGGTTGCGATAGCGCTGTTTATTGAGCTTATAAAATACCGCTAGCTCGTTGGCGCTGGGCAATTGCTGGGTGGTGACATTTTTGGTTAATCCGGCTAATTTTGCCTGCATCGCAGATGTATCAGTGGTGCTATTGATCTCAGCACCTATACCCAGGGGGTCGGTTATGGCTTCGCCAAATAGTTTGCTGTTGATACGCTGCTGTAGCGCTTCGCTGTCGAGATTAGTTAGTGCATCAAGGCCCTGTGAAGAAGCTAGGTCGGGAGTGGCTCTGGTGAGCCAATAGGTGCCTGTGCTGATGACTATAAGTGCAGCCAGCAGGAGAGCTAGGCTGCCAGATCGAGTTGTAGGTAATTTAATCAAGGTCGTATCACTGTCTGAAAATCTTTATCCAATCGCCGGCACTGGGTTCGCCGCTGGGGTAGTGGCCGTTGATTATACGCAGATCGTCGACCTCTGAGACGCTCAGTTTTAAGGCTTTGCCGAGCTTTTCAAAGGTGGTGACATTGGTGGCTTTAACATAGTGTATTCGCTTTGGCTTTTGACCGTCTATCTCGCGGCGGGAAATAGGCCTAAAGGTGGCGATAGACTGTTTGAAGAGTTTGTCCGCTTCAGGAAAAAGCTCTGCTCTGGTTACCTCTCCGGTAAATATATAGGCATTGCGTTTGTAATAAATCACTGCAATGCGACTGTCTGGCTTGTCGTCCTTACCGGGCAATATACCGCTAAAACCTTTTAGGCCAGCTGGGGCAATGGCGTTGCCCTGCTCCAGTTTTGAGACCTTGAGATGATTGTAGAGATACTCTTCTGGGGTCTGGCTGGTGCGGGCAATGGGGGTCATGGCCAATCTAGCTTCTCCGGTTTCAAACTTGCTGGCTGGAGTGCTGTCAGAAGTGTCGGCAGAAGTGTCGGCAGAAGTGCCGTCTGGCGTTTTATCTGGAGTGCCGTCTGAGGCCACGGTTGCATCAGTGGCTAAAGCACTGACTGAAGTGCCAATAGAGCTGCGAGTTTTGTTGTCATTAGTCTGTTTCCAACCCTCCGGATAATCGAAACGCACCCGCAGTGTCATATCCGAGTAGCGTTGAGGTTTGCTCTCCTTGGCGAGAAAGTTTTCACCCCAGATCAACCCTTCGGTGAGTTGGCGGTAGGTTGCTGCGCCGTCACCACGAGACTGTTTCGCCTGGAATGTCTGGGCCTTGCTAACCACTGTGCGCAGTCGTGAATCATTCCGCGGGTGGCTGGAGAAAATACCGTGATAGGTTTGTTTACTGACCCCTTTGGCCCTGGCGCGATCTTTTTGCAGCAGTTCATAGTCTTTCATCATTGACAGCATGCTGATCATTTCACTGGGGGCATAACCCAGTTTGGCCATATATTCGGCACCGGCTTCGTCGGCTTCCAGCTCATTGCGCCGGCCGTAACCGCGAATCAGTGAGTTGGCGTAGGCCATGCCTGCTTCATAGACCTCGCCACTGCCGGAAAGTATTGCAGCTACGGTGGAGAGAATCTGCGCGCCTGTGGCTTTGCCCTCTTGACCGGTGACATGCTTGCGAGTGATATGACCCACTTCGTGAGCCAGCACCGAGACCAGTTGGGCTTCATTGCTAACATAGTTGAGCAGTCCGCGATTGACGTAGACATAGTTGTCGCGAGTGGCGAAGGCATTAAGGTCTGGGGAGTCGAGGAGGGTGAAGATAAATTTTTCGCCAGCCATTTCTGACTGGGCTACGACCTCTTCGCCAAGTTTTCTGATGTAGCTATCCAGTTCCGGGTCATTGTAGATCGGGGTGCCTTGAAGCACTTCTTTATAGAAATCTGCACCTGTGACTTTTGCCACGGCCTGCCCAGGGGCCAGTAATGCGAGACAGATTAATGGAAGGGCTAGGTACTTATTCATCGGGGCTGATCTAAAGTGAAAAACTGTTTTAGCTGAGTGCCAAGACTGGCACAGGCATCATTTTTTACTGGTGTTAGCAGCGGTATTGGGGCGACTATACCGAGCAGATAGGAAGTTCCTGAGGAGTCCACGCGCAGGCGGCCCTTTTCGGTGAGGTTGGTCAGATCCCAGACTATGGCTTCATAGATGGAGCTTTTATCCCACTGGGCAAAGCCGAAACAGCCACCACCACCTGGCCCTATGGCACAGCTGATTGAACCGCCTTTGTCATGGGTCTCGGTGGAGCCGTCGAGCCATACCAGGTAGCGGATGCCATTGCGCTCAATCTGTTCTTTGATAGCGGCGTCTTCCATTAGCCGCCGTAAACGTTTGAGCCCTTTGGGTGCGGTGCGCGGTTCAAACCAGGGATAAATGGCGTCGACAAATTGCTGCTCGGGAAATACGCCTATATCCGCACCTTTCATTTTATTGGCCACACAGTCGATAAATTCCCTGTCGGTATCATAGTGCCCGGCATCGCGACGACCGAGAATTACCACTGACTGTTGGCTATTAATGTCCATAACCTGATTGTTGGGACGGTATTCGTCGATGGTGGTGGTTGCGCCGCAGCCGGCGAGCAGGGTTGCGGCACAGAGTGCGAATAATTTATTCACTATGGCTGCTCCTCTTTCAGTTCTTCTTGCTCTTTATCTAATACCCGCTCTGTGACCAACCAATTGTAAACACTGGGTATGCGATAAAAGTCGAGCAGCAGTTTGGCCCCAGCATCCCGCAGTGCGATCACCGCGGCTTCCTCGATAGCATTGGTTTTGGAGAGCATAAAGGAGTCCGGTGTTTTGCCATAGGCGGGCATAAACCAGCTGTCTACCAAATCACCGTTGGCTGTTTTAATATCGAGACTGTATTTGATCCACACTTCATAGACATTGAGGTAGGTGTCTGAGGGGGTGGAAATCTGGACTTCCTGCACCGATGGCGTAATCACCAGGGCGTTGTCAAAGGTCACCTCTGCTGCTGCAGAGACAAATTCTATTTCTTTGAAAAGACCCGCAAAGGCATTGCTGAGGAGTTCGGTCTGGGCGCTGCCCAGATCTATGCTGGTTTTGCTGTTGGGGCTTGCGATGTAGCTTTTAAAGTCTTCGCTGAAGACAATTGAGGCTTTAACCGGCTTGGGTTTTGACACCACAGTGGGAAAGGGCGAGTCAATCTTTACCTGTGCTGAAGTGCTGCAGCCGCTGATAAAAAGCACTGCTAGTAGTACTGAGAAAAGTGTTATTTTAGTTTTTGGCATATTCGTGTCCCTTTAGTTAAGGCTATTTAAGCCAATAAAGGTTCCCCCATTGTTATAACTTAATTCACGCATTAGTGCGGCAAACTTGATCGCCGATGCGCTGGGCGCACCTCCCCGAGCAAAATGCACCGGAAAGCCAATGGCATGAATACGGACTAATCGATCGGCGCCAAGATGGGCGCGGTTAAGTTTGTCTACAGCTCGAACCACATTTCTAATGGTGCGGCCCTGAAAATCATCACCCAGAGTGTAGATGCTAATTTTTCGCCCACTTTTATAAAAGGTTTGAATCGCGGCATTAATGCCTTCAACAGGACTGGAATTACTAAAGGGTGCCCAGTTGCCGAGGGTTGTAATAATCTCTTCACGCATCTTTGGGCTGTCGGGAATCCAGCGTTCGCGATAGGCTGAAAACATATACTGGCCCATATCGTTGAGCACCTGGATACCTTTGACGTCTGGGTAAATATCGAGAATATTGATCATCTCTTTCTTGACCCGCTCCCAGGCGGCTACCTGCATGCTGCCGGAGGTATCTATAACAAAAATAATATAGTCGCTGTCCACTGGGATGCCGCCGATAAGATTATTTTGCTGCTTAAACTCGGGACCCACCAAGCGTTCCATCTCTTCGGTGAGAATCTGCATCACCAACTGTAACTGTTCGGTCTCACGGGCCTGAGAAAGTGAAATGGTCAGAGCCTGTTTGTCGACACTGGCGAGCTTGGCCTTGAGCCTTGCCACCCGTTCAATCAGTTCTGAGAGCTGCTCCTTTCGGGATTTAAGCTGATCGTTGAGCACCACGGATTCGCCGCGCACATCAAATAGCTGCTGTTGAAATTCTTTGACTTTACCGCGCAATGCTTCCTCTGCTTCTTCCAGGGCGCTGGGGTCACCGACCTTAGCGATCACCAACAACAGTACAATCGCGCCAAAGCCGCAGCTAATAACATCGAGAAACGAGATGCTGGCTTCCTGAAGTTCGCGACGTTGACGTTTCATGGCCAATCCCTTGAGGGGGCAATAAAGGCGCCCTGAGTATTGACGCCAAGTTGCCAGAATAGGGCAGCGGCCTCGGGATCACCCTCCATGGGAAACAGAATGGTATTAACAGGCATACCGCCGGGCAGACTGTCCAGCGCTTTGGCAAAGAATTTGCGCCGCTGTTGGCCACTGACCATATACTTTTTCGGTGGCGTGGCACCCTGAGTGGGCAGGCCATCGGTGAGAATAAACATATTGTCTGGCTTATCGTCGAAATCATTGATCGCGTTGATGGCGTTGATCAGGCTGGTGCCATTTCCCGGCGAGTATTGGCGAATACCTTCGACTACTTGCTCTAAAACCAAAGAGTCTGCTGCGTCGAGCCATTCCCCCTCAGAGCCGACTAGGGCTGGCTGGGCTTCGGTATTAAACATATAGACTTGAAAGCGACTGCTGGGTGGCAGCTGCGCCAATAGCCACTCCACTGTGCGCAATGTCCACTGCCATTTGGGTGACTGCTGTTTATCTTCGTCACTCATATTCCTGCGTCGCACTGCGTTCACCACTGTATCCGCGAGCATGCTGGCGGAGCCGTCCACCAAAATAATCACCCGCTCGCCGCCAAGCTTTAAACCGGTGAGATATTGACGGTTGCCGTCCCCGAGAAACTCGCGCACCTTGTCGCCAAAGTCCAGTTCCTCCATCTCGGCGGTCTGCTCTTCGAGCTGTTCCACCTGGCGGCGCAGTTTGGCGATATCGTCTTTGGGATCGGATTGGATGCTTCGTTCAATTTCCTCGAGATCCGTAATTACCCGGTCTGATGCCCCCTGAGCTTTAACCAGTTCAAGCTGCAATTGCTCGAGGCTATTTAACAGTTCGGTCTTTGATTCTTCAGCCTGGCGAATATCTTCCTGTAACAGTTCTACTTCAGAGGCGAGTCGTGGATCTGGGGTGACAATTTCGGTGGCATTGTGGCGCAAAATCAAAAATAGCAGAGTCACTGCACCAAAGCCGCAGGCCATGATGTCCAGAAACGAGAGGCTAAAGGCAATATTGCGACGCTTTTTAGCCATTACATACCTCAATTAACTCGAACTTGTAGGCATTGATAAACAGCTCCATACCACAGAGGGCTATATGGGGTAACTCCACTGTGGCTTTGGGGCTTTTGTGCAGCGCTTTAACCCCTTCACCTTGGATTATCAGCACGGCTGTTGCGCTGTCGTCATGGCGCTCTAAAACCTGCACCCGGTCGCCCTCGATAGTAATGCTCAGGGGTTGCTGTAGCGGCCAGGCCTGCCCCTGATAGAGCAGATGGGTCGCGGTGCCCGGAGGTCTGATTTTGAGCTGCGGCTTTGCTGACTTGTCCTCCAGTTGCTGAATCGAGGTGATACGATGCAGATTATCGCTTTCGGTGAGTAACGTATCGGCAAGCAAATCATCGGCAAACTTAAAGCAGCTATCGACGCCCTGATGCGCTTTTAAATGCCTTGAGGCGTGAAACTCATCGGTGAGTATGGAAATCATCCGCGCATTTTTCGAGAAGCTGACATCGTTATCGGAAAATTGTCGCAACATGGATGTGAGTTTATTGAGCCGACTTGAGAGCAGTTCTAGCACTTCCGATTTATACAGCATCACCGGCAGATCGCCTCGCGGTGAGGGAATGACCATGCCGTATTCCGCCTGTGACTCAAAGCGTATTACCCAGTCCGGTAGCAGATCATAGATTGCCTGCTCCCCCTGGGGCGCGTCCATGGGGTCAAAGCGAAAGTTCTTCACCAGTTTGTCGCGAATATGTTTGGCCAGCAGCGAGTAGATATCCATGGCGCCCAGTTCTGGCAGCACTCGCTGTGCTGTAATTTGCACACCGTCTTCGCGGAAGGTGATTTGGCTGGCGACAGATTGAAAAAGGTGCAGGTCTATATGCAATGTGGTTTTTTCTTCTTCCTTAGGACCATGGACATGGCCCGCCATATACATACAGTCGGCGAGGCTGCTGTCGACAACTCCTATGACCTTGACCGGAATGGCGCTGAGTAGTCCCAACAATAAAGACAGCTGTTCGTCATCGAAGCAGGCGGCAACACTGATCACCAACTGCTCTGGTGAACCGGCACTGGTGAGCAGTGTTTTCAACTGGGCAAAAGCAATATCCGCATGGTGGCGGGCCCAGGGCAAATCCCCGGATAATTCGGTCTGGTTGAGATTGCGCCAGTACTGACGATAGACGTTCTGTGGTTGCAGCCAGGCCTGTTTGCGCGCTTCTATGCCGGTGATAATGCCTTCCCCAGTGTGCAGGGCAAAGCCGGGTTCAGAGAATACCTCTCCATCCTGGTTTTTAATCAGCAGAGCTTGATCATTTAGTTCGAGGACAGCGAGACTCATGATTTATTTGGCCTTTAAAAAGCGCAGCAAGTTGTTTTCACAGTAGGCGTGAGAGTCGAGTACCAGACGCTCCTGAATAAGTTGTAACTGATGCATAAAAAACATCACCACCATGCTGATCAGCAGGGCAATAAAGGTGGAGTTAAACGCCACACCAAGACTGCTTGTCACGCCGGCAATATTGCCCTGCATGGCTTCGTGAGCCTGACCCAGTGCGGCGCCTATACCGCGCACCGTGCCGATAAAGCCAATCGATGGAATCGCCCAGGTGATATAGCGGACCATAGAGAGTTCGGAGTCCAGTCGATCGTTTTCATTGCTGCAGACAACGTTTACTGCATCGGTGGCGGACTGCACGCTGTCGGTGACTTGAAAGCGTGTCAATGCAGTTTGCAGGGCTCGGGGCAGCAGCAGTGAGCGCTGCAACTCCCCCAGTGATTGCAGTGGTCGCGCCAGCTGACTGGCGTCCTCCGGTAACACCCTGGAGCCTTCACTGATATTAATCAGAGGGCTCGAGAACATTTTTTGTTCGCGCATGGCATTGCGGGTTTTATAACCCATAATCGCCAGGGCCCAGATCATCAGAATAAAACAGGACTCCTGCTCAAAGTCTTTGATAACAATAAAAAACGATCGCGGAACCTCGTAATCTTCGCCCGCCGCGGCCATTTCCGCATGGTGGCGAATAGTGCTCTCGGCATTCGGGCGCACCACGGTGACAAAAATCGCATGCACGACGATAATCGCCAGTAGCAGGGCGACTAGTTGAAAAAACATTTCATTGGTGTGACTTTTCATTAAAGGCTCCTGTTATTGCAGCCTTCTGAGAGCTGCTTAATGTTCAGTTGGTCTAAATATCAGATGGCAGTGGCACGGGGAAATCTTCAGATATTTCTTCACTGGGTTTAAAGTCCCCAGCGGTTTTCTTTTCGCTGGCTGCTGCCGACTTTTTGTTATTGGGTGATTCGTCTGCCCCAGTTCGTTGTTTAGGGGCTTTTTGTTTAGGGGCTTCTTGCTCAACAGCTTCTTCTGTCTGAGATTCAGATACTCCCCCAGCACCTTGCGACCAAAGCGTCGAAGAACCCAGCATAGTTGCTAGAAGTCCTGCGGCGCATAAAAATCTGACAATCTTAATCATAGAATTACTCTTGTTTGATCTATCATGGTTTTTCCCCATTTGATGATATTTCTACCTGAGGAGTCGCCATCATCGGAGCGACGCATGACTAAAGCGCGCCACCGGGTTTGTCCACATAGCGCGCTATTCTGAAGCCTAAATCAATCCGCCCATCAGTGCCAGAATCCCTGTAGCTGAGGCGCAGTTCGGTACGTGAGGCAAGGGCCCAGCTAGCACCGCGAATCACATGTTTATTGCCCTGTTCTGGGCCCCGGGGATCCAGGTCAGGCTCACTGCGATTGGGGCGTATATCAAAGTAGTCATTGACCCACTCGGCGACATTGCCGCTCATATCATAGAGCCCCTTGCCGTTAGCGGGGAAACTGCCAACCACCGCAGAGACCGGATACTGATCATTGTAGTTGGGTAGAGTAAAGCTGAGGAAGCCGCGGGCACTCTGATCCGCATAGTTGCCACTGATTTGCATGGGTGGGTAGAGCTCATTGGCCCAGGGGAAAACCTGGCTGGTTGATTGGGAGTCAACTCTTGCGGCCCAGGCCCACTCGGCTTCGGTGGGCAGTCGGTAGCCATGAGCGTCCCAGTTAGTGCCTGTAATACGGCCCTCTTCGATAATATAAAACGCGGGTAGCCCCTCTTTGCGGCTCAACCAGTTGCAGAACAGTGCGGCATCTTCCCAGCTGACTTTGGCCGCCGGCTGATCCGCCATATCCAGAGTTTGGCCCTTTACCGCCGTTGAACTGTGTCGATCTTTCCAGCGTTTAAATTGGCCATTGGTGGTTTCATTGGAGGCCAGATAAAAAGGTCGCTCGAGACGCACGGCGCGCTCGGCTTCATTGGCACGCCTGCCAGGCTGACGTCGCGGAGCACCGAGCATAAATTGCTCATTGGGTTGAAATAGTTTCAGTTTGCCGCCCACCCAGGTTTTGATTGTTGCCGGTCGCGAAGCCCAATAGGCTTGCTGCAATGTCAGCAATTTGATGGTTAGCGCCTGCTGATGCCCGGGTCTAGGCGTCACAGTCATGGACTTGGTTTCGTAGCCGCTTTTTTCGACGCTGATGCTGTGGGGCTTGGCGTTTAGGGAGAGAGTCTGGCTGCCGCTGCCG
>CAWLBR010000081.1:0-9982 GCA_963855085.1 Gammaproteobacteria bacterium | reverse complement strand
AAAAAGCCTAGGCGGCTAGATTTGCTAAAACCTCAGGATGGCTTTGCGCCACTTTAATTAGCTTTACCGCCGCACTGTCTGGCTGCTTGCTCCCTTGCTCCCTTGCTCCCTTGCTCCCTTGCTCCCTTGCTCCCTTGCTCCCTTGCTCCCAGTCTCTGAGAGTACCGACGGGAATACCTAGTAACTTGGCAAAATTGGGCTGGGATTTTTGCAGCTGTTTTCTAACAGCAATTACGAAGAGTTGCTCTGGGGACCAGATCTTCGCGGGCATACCAGCTTTAATGCCTAAGACGTCATCTATTAGGGCCTGACCTGCATCGCTCATTTGGGCTAGCATGGAATAGTAGAGTTGGAATCGAATGCGCAGAAGTGGTTGTCGGCTTAGAGAAGTAATGGCGGTGTTGGAGATCCCTCGTCGCTGCGCTCTGTCGGGATGACAAATTTAGGGGCTCTGGCGGGGTGACGGGTTAAGAGGCTCTGTCGGAATGACAAATTTAGGGGCTCTGTCAGGATTACAAATTAAGGCGGTCTGGCGGGATGACAGGCTAGGTACTGGGAGATATTAATTTTAGTTTTGGGAAGGCGCTATGAGGCTTTTACGGGGCTTAGGATGGATCAATTACAGGCTATCATTAACCCTTATACGCAGTTCTTTACCCGGCTTGAAATAAGGCACGTACTTACCACTCAAATCAACGGCATCACCAGTCTTGGGATTGCGGCCTACTCGCGGGGCGCGGTAGTGAAGTGAGAAGCTACCAAAGCCACGGATTTCAGTGCGCTGGTTGGTGACCAGTGCGTGGGTCATGCGCTCTAAAATCATCCGTACGGCTAACTCAACATCCTTGGGCGGAAGCTGGTCTTGGCTGGCGGAGATTTTTTCAATTAGCTCAGATTTAGTCATGACGTCTTCCTTGCTCGTTTTAATAGTTTTTATTATTGTGGCAAAACCATTGAATTTTTAAAATGGTGTCGACTTTTACTCTTTGATTTTATTGAAGTTTTAGATTTATACAAGCAAAACCTCGATATATGTCATTTCGCAGACGAAAAAAAGGGTGGCAAAGCCACCCTTTTTCGATCTCAGCAGAACCTTACTTGTCCATTTGCGCTTTGATCAGGTCTCCAATAGTTGCTGGAGAAGAAGTGTCGGCTTCAACCTTGCGGTGAGCTTTAACCACTGCTTTCTCTTCTGCAACGTCTTTAGCCTTGATAGACAGGCTAATAGCACGGGTCTTACGATCGACATTGATGATTCGAGCTTCGATCTCTTGGCCTTCTTGTAAATGCTGACGGGCGTCTTCAATCTTCTCGCGAGAGATCTCAGAACCTTTCAAGTAAGCTTCGATGTCGTTGCCTAGATCAACTGTAGCGCCTTTAGCATCAATTTCTTTAACGATGCCTTTAACAATTGCGCCTTTGTCGTTCTCGGTTACATAGTTGTTGAACGGATCGTCAGACAGCTGCTTGATACCCAGTGAGATGCGCTCGCGCTCTGCATCAATACTCAGTACAACTGTTTCAACTTCTTCGCCCTTCTTGAAGTTACGAACGGCTTCTTCGCCAGTTTCGTTCCAAGAGATATCAGACAGGTGAACCAGACCGTCGATGCCGCCGTCTAGGCCGATAAAGATACCGAAGTCAGTGATTGACTTGATCTTGCCTGAAATCTTGTCGCCTTTAACCATAGTAGTGGCAAAGTCATCCCAAGGATTGGTGTGACACTGCTTGATACCCAGTGAGATACGACGACGTTCTTCGTCGATATCCAGAACCATAACTTCAACTTCGTCGCCCAGATTAACGATCTTAGATGGGTGAACATTTTTGTTAGTCCAATCCATTTCAGATACGTGAACCAGACCTTCAACGCCGTCTTCCAACTCGGCAAAACAACCGTAGTCAGTGAGGTTAGTGATCTTAGCTTTAGCACGTGCGCCTTCTGGGTAACGGCCTTTGATGTCGCCCCAAGGATCTTCGCCCATCTGCTTCATACCCAGTGATACACGATTACGCTCGCGATCAAACTTAAGTACTTTAACGTCAATCTCGTCGCCGACATTGATCATCTCGGAAGGATGCTTGATGCGCTTCCAAGACATATCAGTGATGTGCAACAGACCATCGATTCCACCCAGATCAACGAACGCGCCGTAATCAGTAAGGTTCTTAATGACACCTTTGAGTGATGCGCCCTCTTCGAGGTTGGCCAGCAGTTCTTCACGTTCTACAGAGTTTGCACTCTCCATTACGGCACGACGGCTAACAACAACGTTGTTGCGCTTAGGATCGAGCTTGATAACTTTAAATTCTAATTCGATGTTCTCAAGGTGAGTAATCTCACGCAGTGGACGAACATCAACAAGTGAACCTGGAAGGAACGCGCGCAAGCCGCGAACATCAACAGTAAATCCACCTTTAACCTTGCCGCTGATAACTCCGATAACGACTTCGTCAGCTTTGTGAGCTGCTTCAAGTTCGATCCAAGATTCTGCGCGACGGGCTTTTTCACGAGAAAGCTTAGTAGCACCGAAACCATCTTCAACGGCTTCGAGAGCAACCTGTACTTCGTCGCCAATGGCAACTTCAAGTACGCCTTTCTCGTCATAAAATTGGTCAATTGCTATAACACCTTCAGACTTCAGTCCAGCATGGACTGTTACCCAGTCTTTATCGATATCGATAATTACGCCAGTAATGATGGCGCCGGGGTTCATCTCAACGGTTAATAGACTTTCTTCAAATAGATCTGCGAAATTTTCGCTCATGGGTTGATCCTGAGTTTTGACAGAGATATGACAGAAGACGTTCTAGCGTCACTCTCTTTTTTCCGCGTGGCCAGTTTACGCGGGTCAATTAAAATAAAGGCCTACAGCAATAAAAGCTGGCGATTGCTGCGTTGCCCGTTTTGGTGTTGAATCTGTAAAATTTGGTGTTACAACTACTAAGCACTACTAAGAAGCATTACAACTACTTCTTAATGCCTTTAACAGACAGGATATTAAGCACTGTATCTGTTACTTCCTGAATCGACATGGCTGAGGAGTCTAACTCTATGGCTCCATCTGCTGCTCGCAGCGGTGAAGCGTCTCTGCTCATATCTCTTTCATCCCGCGAGCGCACCTGCTCTACGAGGGCGGGCAGACTAACATCTTCGCCCTTTTCAAGCAACTCTTTGTAGCGTCTGACGGCGCGTTCTTCGGCGCTTGCGGTGAGGTAAATCTTGAGTTCAGCGGCGGGAAAAATCTCGGTGCCCATATCGCGGCCATCAGCCACTAAACCAGGGGCTCGTGCAAACATTCGCTGACGCTTTAACAGTGCTGAACGGACGCCTGGATACTGGGCCAACTTTGAGGCTAACAGCCCAGTCTCTTCAGTGCGCAGTTCACGACTGACATCCTCGCCTTCAAGATAGACCTTAAAAGCGCCCTCTTTTTGTGTCTCGAAGCGAATATCCATATGCTCAGCCAAGGCCATCAACCCTTTTTCGCTGTCGACACTGACATGATGGCGAACAGAGGATAGGCCCAAAAGACGATAGAGTGCCCCGCTATCCAGATAATGGAAGCCGAGTTTCTTGGCAACTATGCGGCTGATGGTGCCTTTTCCAGCCCCACTGGGGCCGTCGATGGTAATTACCACCACTTTGTTATCCTCAGCCATTTAGGACTCCTGAGTCTCAACGCTAATGGTCAAGCCAATAGCTGTGGCTAGATCCACAAAGCCGGGGAAGGAGGTAGCAATATTATTGCACTCGATAATTTCGATTACGCCTGCGGAGCGCAAACCAGCGATGGCAAAGGCCATGGCAATGCGGTGGTCGTCATGGCTGTGGACTGTGCCACTGCTAAGCTGGCCGCCCTGAATACGAATACCGTCGGCTGTGGACTGGGCATCAATACCCAGAGTCACAAGGCCATCGGCCATGCTTTGAATACGATCGCTCTCTTTGACGCGCAGTTCTTCGGCGCCGGTGAGAACGGTCTCGCCCTTGGCGCAGGCCGCAGCAATAAACAGTACTGGGAATTCATCGATTGCCAGAGGTACCTGATCTTCGGGAATCACTATGCCGTTTAACTCGGCATAACGGATTCTGATATCAGCTACTGGTTCGCCGCCCACTTCTTTTTCGTTAGACAGTTCAATGCTGGTGCCCATCTGACGCAGAATATTGATCACGCCGATACGGGTAGGATTAACGCCGACATGACGCAGGGTAATATCTGAGTCTGGCGTTATGGCCGCCGCCACCATAAAGAAGGCCGCTGAAGAAATATCGGCAGGTACATCAATACGGGTCGCAGTCAATGAACCGCCGCCTGAGAGTGAGGCCTTGCTGCCGTCACTGACAACTGAGTAACCAAAGCCGCGCAACATGCGCTCGCTGTGGTCACGGGTCGGTGCTGGCTCGACGGTTGAGGTCTCGCCTTCTGCGTAGAGCCCGGCTAATAGAACGCAGGATTTAACCTGGGCGCTGGCCATGGGCAGCACATAATTAATTGAATTGAGTTTGTTGCCACCTTTTATACGCATTGGTGGTCGGCCGCCTGGTGCGGTTTCGATTACGGCGCCCATTTCGGCCAACGGATCGGCTACGCGAGCCATAGGTCGACCACTGAGCGACTCGTCACCGGTGAGCTCTACATCAAATGACTGTCCTGCCAAGAGTCCGCTCAGCAGACGCATGGAGGTGCCGGAGTTGCCCAAATAGAGGGGTTTCGTGGGTGCTTTAAGACCGTGAAGACCCACACCGTGAATCACTACGCGGCCCTGCTCTGGGCCTTCAATAATGACGCCCATATCGCGAAATGCCTGCAGGGTTGCCAGACTGTCTTCGCCTTCGAGAAAACCGGTTACTTCAGTCATGCCTTCGGCAATGGAGCCGAGCATAATGGATCGGTGAGACATTGATTTGTCGCCTGGCACACGAATATCACCCTGTGCCGCTCCCCCGGGTGTGACTTTATAATTGATTATTTTTGCTGACATGGTTTGCTGTAATGCCTTTGGGTCGATTGATTTTCCAAAATGGTTGCGTGCATCGCGAGCCCGCGTAAACACATCCATCAGATAGGTTTCGTCGCCTGTGTCTATGGCGCTGCGCATCTCGCTAAAGTTATCCATGATCTGGTCAAGCACAGTGAGAATCGCCTCGCGATTGGCCAGTGCTATATCTCGCCACATGATCGGATCGCTGGCGGCAATGCGGGTAAAGTCGCGAAAGCCTCCGGCGGCATAGCGAAAGATCTCGCGATTGTCGCGCATACTCGCCAATGTATCCACTAATGAATAAGCCAAAAAGTGCGGTAGGTGACTGGTGGCAGCTAGCACTTCGTCATGCTCTTGAACGTCCATGGACGAGACACGAGCACCTACGGATTGCCAGAGTTTTTCAACAAGCCGCACATGGCTTTCACCACTGTCGGCATGGGGGGTCAAGATTACCCGATGATCTTTAAACAGATCCGCTTTGGCTGCGGTAACACCGCTTTTTTCCGAACCAGCGATGGGATGCCCTGGCACTAACTGCCCTGGCAGGTGGCCATAAATATCCATTGCAGCAGCTAATACACTGCCTTTGACACTGGCTACATCGGTGATGGTGACCTGATCTGAAAGCAGTTCAGAACATTCTTTGAGGATCGCGGGGACTGTAAGGGTCGGCACGCCAATAACGACAAGATCCCCAGCACCCAGTTCAGGGGCAATAGCCGCCAAACTCTGTTCCGGGCGGTCGATCACACCCAACTCAACCGCTAGATCAAGGGTTGAAGAGCGTCGTGAGATGCCCACTACCTGAGTAGCGAGACCGGCATTGCGAGCGGCCAATGCAAGACTGGAGCCGATTAGCCCCAGTCCGATTACAACCAGTCGGTTAACCACTGGCTGTGCTGTTTGAGAAGTTTGCAACATGACAGATCACATCGAAATAAAGAGATTAATCGTTACTATAGTCGACTCTAGAGCCGACATTAGAACCGGTATTAGAATCGACAAATAGCAACGCTTAGAGAACAGCTCGCGGGTAGGACCCGAGTATTTTCAGCTCCGCCACTTCTTCTGCCAGTTCAGCCAGCACGGCAGCGGCAGCGGGTTCATCCACATGGGCAGCAAAATCGATAAAGAAGATATAAGACCATTTGCTGTTGCGCGAGGGTCGTGATTCCAGTCGCGTCATATCGACACCGTGGCGACGGAATGGCTCGAGCAAATTATGCAAGGCACCGGGCTTATTCTGCACTGACACGACGAGGGAGGTTTTATCGTCACCGCTAGGTGGCACCATCTCGCGACCAATAATCAAAAAGCGCGTCGAGTTATCGGGCAGGTCTTCAATTTTTTCCCAGAGTTTTTCTAGGCCGTAGAGTTCGCATGACATATCCCCTGCAATCGCTGCTGAGTTCCACTCACCCTGCACTCGTCGTGCTGCTTCAGCATTGCTGCTCACCGCTACACGTTCGATATTGGGGTAATTGGAATCCAACCACTTGCGACATTGGGCCAGTGACTGGGCGTGAGAATAGACGCGGGTCACAGTGTCTTTGTTGGTATTGGGACCAATCATAAAGTGCTGGTGAATACGCAGTTCAACTTCGCCACAGATCTTGACTGAGGAATCAATAAAGCTATCCAGAGTGTGGCTGACCACGCCCTCAGTAGAATTTTCAATGGGCACAACGCCGTAGTTGCAGGACTCGGCCAGAACATCGCGGAACACTTCATCAATCGCGGCTTTGGGAACAGTTACTGCTGAGTCACCAAAGTGCTTGAGTGTGGCTTCCTGAGTAAAAGTACCTTCAGGCCCGAGAAAGGCGACCTTAATAGGTTGCTCAAGAGCTAGGCAGGCAGACATTATCTGTCGAAACAGACGCGCCATATCCTCGTCGCCAAGGGGGCCGACGTTTTTTTCCATTATCGCACGGAGCACCTGAGCCTCACGCTCAGGTCGGTAATAGGTCTCGTCACCCTGCTCTTTTTTGATCTTGGCAACATCCTGGGCACAGCGCGCACGGGCGCTGATATTGGCCATAATCTCTTGATCAAGGCCGTCAATTTTGCTGCGCAGGTCGAGCAGTGGATTCTTATCAGTCATTATTTAAACCTTACTCGTCAGCGGAACTGTCTTCAGAAGTGTCATCAACAGAGCCTTCAGCAGCATTGTCATCGACAGCGCCTTCAGCGGCCTCTTCATTAGGACCAGAGCCTTCAGCGGTATTGTCATCAAGAGCAGTATTGTTATCAAGAGCATCATCCTCAATCACAAACTCTTCTTCTTCCGGCTCAGCAATACGTGCCAACCTGACAAGATTTTCGGTGTCCTTCAAACGAATAATGCGCACGCCCTGAGTGTTACGACCCACAACCGAAACTTCGTCGCCGCGGGTTCGTACCATGGTGCCCTGATCAGAGATCAGCATAATTTCATCACCTGAAAAGAGCTGCGTGGCGCCGACCAATGGTCCGTTGCGCTCGCTGGCCTGAATCGCAATCATACCCTTGCCGCCGCGTCCTTTAGTGGGGAACTCGTCGACCTTGGTGCGCTTGCCATAACCATTTTCACAGACGGTCAACAGGAAGCCGTCTTGCTCAGGTATGACCATAGAGATAACTTCATAGCCTTCCGGCAGGCGCATGCCGCGCACACCTTTAGAAACGCGGCCCATTGAGCGCGCATCAGTGCTGGCAAAGCGCACGGCCTTGCCTTCAGAACTGAGCAACATCACATCGCTGTTGTCATCAATAATCGCGGTACCCACCAGGTGATCGCCTTCAACCAAATCCACTGCGCGCAAACCCACACTGCGTGGACGCGAGTACTGCTCCAGTGAGGTCTTCTTCACTGTGCCGTTGGCGGTGGCCATAATGACAAACTTGTCAGCGCTGTATTCTTCCACTGGCAGGATCGAGCTAATGCGCTCGCCCTCACCCAGAGGCAGCAGATTAACCACTGGACGTCCACGAGAATTGCGGCCAGCAACGGGAATCTGATACACCTTGAGCCAGTAAACCTTGCCCAGGTTGGTAAAGCACAGAATCGTTGCGTGGGTGCTGGCAACCAGGAGGTGCTCAACAAAATCTTCATCTTTAACCGCTGTTGCCGACTTGCCCATACCGCCGCGACGCTGAGCTTGATAATCGCTTAACGGCTGAGTCTTGGCATAGCCACCGTTGGAGATGGTGACAACACGGTCTTCTTCGGTAATCAGGTCTTCAATGGTGAGATCGTGGAGAGATTCAATGATCTCGGTACGACGCTCATCGCCAAACTCTTCAATCACGGCTTCGAGCTCTTCGCGAATAACTGTCATCAGACGAGTCAGGTCACCGAGAATATCTTGGTACTCAGTAATCTCTTCCAGCTTAACGGCAAATTCAGCAATAATTTTGTCGTGTTCCATACCGGTTAAACGGTGCAGACGTAACTCGAGAATATCTTTGGCTTGCTCTGGGGACAGGTGGTACTTGCCGTCGCGCAGACCGTACTGATCTTCGAGCCATTCCGGGCGGGTCGCTTCAGCGCCTGCACGGTCGAGCATCTGAATCACTGAGCCAGGATTCCAACCGCGAGCAATTAGCGCTTCACGGGCTTCGGTAGCTGTGGGCGACTGCTTGATCAGGGTAATGATTTCATCGATATTGGCTAGGGCAATAGCAAAGCCTTCCAATGTATGGGCGCGCTCGCGGGCCTTTTTCAATAGATAAATAGTACGACGTGTAACCACTTCACGGCGATGACGCAGAAAGTGATGAATTAGCTGCTGTAGATTGAGAATCTTCGGCTGACCGTCGACCAGTGCCACAACGTTGATACCAAACACGCTTTGCAGCTGAGTTTGGGAGAAGAGGTTATTAAGGACCACTTCACCCACATCGGTGCGCTTAATTTCGATCACTACGCGCAGGCCATCTTTATCCGACTCATCGCGGAGTTCAGAAATACCTTCAAGCTTCTTCTCTTTAACCAGCTCGGCGATACGCTCAATCAGACGCGCTTTGTTCAGCTGATAAGGAATCTCAGTGATGATGATGGTTTCACGGCGAGTCTTTTCGTGCACTTCGATACGGGCTTTGGCGCGCACATAGATGCGACCACGACCGGTGCGATAGGCCTGAATAATGCCGGCTCTGCCATTGATAATACCGGCAGTTGGGAAATCCGGTCCGGGGATATATTCCATCAACTCATCGACGGTAATCTCTGGGTTGTCGATCATTGCCAGACAACCTTTGACCACTTCAGTGATGTTGTGGGGCGGAATATTGGTCGCCATGCCCACAGCAATACCGGAGGAACCATTGACTAATAGGTTGGGTATGCGGGTGGGTAACACATGGGGAATCTGTTCGGTTTCATCGTAGTTGGGGACAAAATCGACAGTCTCTTTCTCGAGATCTTCAAGCAGCGCATGGGCGATCTTGGTCATACGAATTTCGGTGTAACGCATGGCAGCAGCGGAGTCACCATCGACAGAACCAAAGTTACCCTGACCGTCCACCAGCATATAGCGCAGTGAGAATGGCTGGGCCATACGTACAATAGTCTCGTAAACAGCAGAGTCACCGTGAGGGTGATACTTACCAATGACGTCGCCGACAACACGGGCTGACTTCTTGTAGGCCTTGTTCCAATCGTTACCCAGCTCGCTCATGGCGAATAGCGCCCGGCGATGCACAGGCTTGAGGCCATCTCTTACATCTGGCAGTGCCCGGCCAACAATTACGCTCATGGCGTAGGCTAGGTAGGATTGCTTGAGTTCGTCTTCGATATTTACCGGAACAATTTCTTGTGCTAAATCACCCATAAGTTTCCGTCGCGCCCTGAAGTTTTATCGCTATTATTTTAGATCCACCTATAACCCATTCAATGCAGTCTTTAAGGTGTGCCAGTAGGCGCTAAAAGCAGCCTATTTAAAGGCCTGAATTCTACCATACATATCCCTATAGTGGCTCGCTTTAATTGACCTGAAACTCGTGCCAAAGC
>CAWLBR010000080.1:0-10237 GCA_963855085.1 Gammaproteobacteria bacterium | reverse complement strand
GATTACGCCGATGCTTTGGATACGTAAAGGTACACCAGTGATGCTGGTGACCTTAGTGGTGTGCAGTCTGTTTATCTGGTTTGGCTACGATTACTTGTTTGTCCCTAATCCCTAAATGTCCTCTGGGGCCTCTTTATATTAGAGGCTACCTGTTGCTTTGGCGGCCGGTTCTTTTTCCGGCGCTCGCAGCAACAAGACCATGGGCAGCATGGCCAGCACCACCCACATCATCAATTTGAAATCATTCAGATAGGCAATGGTTGACGCCTGTCTGTTGATCTCCATATCCAATAACATCAGCGCCGAAATGGCTTCATTGTGGGCAATTTGCGGCAGCTGCTGCAGTCCCATACTCATGGTGTAGGGGGTGATGTTCTCGGCTAAATAGGCGTGCTGAGTTTGCATATTGCGGGCAAACAATACAAAGGCCACCGACACCCCAATACTGCTGCCGAAATTGCGCACCAAACTAAACAGTCCCGCCGCTTCAGCGCGATGTTTTGGCTCCAGGGTCAAATAGGCAAGGGTGCTCAGGGGCACAAATACAAACCCGAGGCCAAAGCCCTGCATAAGACCTGTGCTAATTATTACGTTGGCCGGTACAAAGGTATCGAATTCCACCATCAGTGATAGGGAGTAGGCGGTAAACAGCAGTCCAAAGAAAACCAGTGCCCGGGGATCAAAACGGTCGCCAAACTTACCCAGCAGAAACATCGACAGCATGGTACCAAAGCCTCGGGGTGCCAGAATGGTACCCACATCGAATACCGGATAACCCATAATATTCTGCAGATAGTTGGGCAGCAGAGCCATGGTGGCGAGGAGAATCAGCCCAATAAAAAACATAAATGCGAGGGCAGTGGTGAAGTTGCGATCGCGGAGAATTGCCGGCGTTAAAAAGGGGTTCTTGGCGGTGCGTGTATGCACCACATAGACCCAAAGTGCCGACAGCACCACCGCGCAATAGAACTGAATCTCCAGAGAGTCGAGCCAGTCGAGATGATGGCCGCGATCGAGAATCAACTGGATGCCAGCGATAAATAGCGCCAGGGCAAAAAATCCCAAGCCATCAAAGGGCCGTTCTTCCCGCTCAGTTTCTGGCATCAGTCGGAGAATGATAAACAGCACCACCGCACCGAAGGGCAGGTTGATATAGAAGACCCAGCGCCAGGAATAATACTCAGTGAGAAAACCCCCTAGAGTAGGCCCCAAAATAGGCCCGATCATAATACTCACAGCCCACATGGCCATGGCTTTGCCGTGGTCTTCCTTACGGTTTATGTCGAGCATAATCGCTTGAGAGAGTGGCACCAGTGCAGCGCCAAACAGGCCCTGTAAAATACGAAAGGCAATCATTTCATTAAGCGAGCTGGCCGCGCCACAGAGCAGTGAAGTGAGGGTAAACCCGGCGATGGAAATCATAAAAACGTTTTTCCGCCCGTAACGTCCGGACAGCCAACCTATAGGCAGAGTCATGATGGCCGATGCGACTATATAGGAGGTCAGTACCCAGGCCAGCTGATCCTGAGTTGCGGATAGGCTCCCCTGCATATGGGGCAGGGCCACATTGGCGATGGTGGTGTCGAGCATCTGCATAATGGCAGCCAGCATCACTGCCAAGGTCACCGCAGATTTAGCCCTTGGCGTCAGCTCAATTTGAACTGACATTGACGACCTCTAAGCTAATCGCACTATGGATCATTAGTTGGCCCAGGGCATCTGTCGCCTGTGACCTGTATCAACTTTTACCAGCGCACTCATGCCTGCGGTGAGGCCTATAGGGGCGCCTGAGGTCAGCGGGTCAATGGCCAGATTGACTGTAATACGCTGCACTACCTTGACCCAATTGCCGGTGCTATTTTGTGCAGGCAACAGGGAGAACTCCGAGCCGGTGCCTGGCGTAATGCTGGCAACATGACCCTGCCACTGTTGGTCCGGATAGGAGTCCACATTAATGGTCGCCAACTGGCCAACCTGCAGATGGGTCAAATCAGTTTCTTTAAAATTCGCCTCAACCCAAATATAGCTGTCATCTACCAAGCTAAATAGCGGCGCTCCAGCGATAATATATTCGCCTTTCTGAATCGAGAAATTGGCCACCACACCGGAGGAGGGTGCAACGGTT
Organism: Gammaproteobacteria bacterium; assembly: GCA_963855085.1. Lineage (GTDB taxonomy): Bacteria > Pseudomonadota > Gammaproteobacteria > Pseudomonadales > Porticoccaceae > HTCC2207. The sequence continues at coordinate 8,112 of CAWLBR010000080.1, read as the reverse complement.
CGCACATGGCTGAGATCCAGTCGGGCTTTATCGCGCTCGGCCAGAGCCAACAAATAGCTGGGGTGCTGTTGCAGGGGCAGATCAATATCAATCAGTCGTGCTTTAACCACCTGCAGTGCTTGGGTGGTCACCTGCATCTCATTGATCGCGTCGAGATAGAGATACTCCGCCTGATCCACATCAGCCGCAGAGACTGTTTTACGCGCCAACAGGCTATCTAAACGATTGAACTCCCGGAGATAATAATCCCGCTGAGTTTTGCTTTTATCCAGATCCGCGCGCTTATTTAAATAGTCCGCTTTTAGGCTCTCAACATCGCCACCCACTCTAACCAGATTTGCCTCGGCCCGAGCCAGTGCGATTTGATAGGGTTGGTCATCAACACGAAACAGCAGTTGTCCGGCCTCGACTCGGCCATTGTCGCCAACCGACACTTCCACCACCTTGCCAGAGATCTCACTGGCAATAGACATCATGCCAGCCTTTAAGTAGGCATTGTCGGTCTCCATATAACGGCCACCGATCATATAAAAATAGACGCCGACTGCGGCGATGATCAATGGTCCGGCGAGGAGCGTCACTTTACGTTTAAGTTTGTCTGACAAGGCCTGTATTCCTGTTTTAGTTATTATTGTTATTATTTGGGCCCGACTAATAAGGGGTTTGGCTAAGGCGGTTGGTTGAGCGTTTCGGGCTATTTTGTATCAGCGTTTTCGGCGCTGAGATTAGCGCGCATGCGCCGCAACAGATCGGTTAGCTGCTGTTCTTCCTGGGTGGAAATCCCTTTTAGCGCAGAATCGCGAACCTCTTTTCCCACCAGCTTAATTTTTTCGATCAGCGGTTCCACCTTGTCCGTAAGAAACACCCTTTTGGCACGACGATCCTGCGTGTCTTGGCGACGCTCAACCCAACCATCGCGCTCCAGTCGATCCACCAGACCTGTCATAGTAATTGCAGTAACACCAATAATATCCGCCAGGCGCTTTTGCTGAGCCCCATTTTCCCGAGACAGCAGTACCAGCACTGACCACTGTGAGCGGGTCAGGTTGTATTCGTGGGCGCGGCGCTCAAAATTCCATCGCATCATGCGGGCAACATCGTGGATGATAAAACCCAGAGTATCGTTGTTGGCTATATCGGCATTGCTCATAGAGATATATTACGAGTATTGAGAGGAAACTTATTGTAAGCATGCTAACTAAATTAGGCAATAGCTTTACGGACAGAGAAATAACACTGTGCCTGTAGGGTAAATCGGCCAAACGGGGTAAGCTGAAGCAGGGCTATTCAACTAAAAGCTATTCAACTAAAAGCTACAACAATCAAAATATGCGAGCTAAATTATATGAGTCAGACCAATGTCTTTGGAGAAGCAATCGAAGAGTGCTGCAGCAACCCCATCACTGGATACTTTCGGGATGGCTTCTGCCGCACCGATAAATATGATCGCGGCTCCCACACAGTCTGCGCACAAATCACCGATCAGTTCTTAGAATTCTCCAAATCCAGAGGTAATGACCTGTCGACGCCGCGCCCAGAATTTGAGTTCCCCGGCTTGGTTGCCGGACAGTCCTGGTGTCTCTGCGCATCGCGCTGGCTGGAAGCCTATGAGAATGGCTGTGCACCAAAGGTGTTCCTGCGACGGAGCAACAGCATGGCCCTTGAAATTGTCCCCATGGAAGCGCTTAAAGCGTCCGCGGCGGATTTGAATTGAGTGCCCGGTAGATTTGAGTGAAGTGCCCAGCTGATTTGAATAAAGTGCTGCTCTCGATAGCCAAAACAACATAATAATAAATAACAGAGGCCGAAATCCCATGAGCTTTTATAACAAGTATATTTTGCCGTCCTTTCTCAACTGCGCCTGTGGCGCTAAACCGATTCTCTATCAGCGCGGCAAAGTGGTTCCTCTAGCCGAGGGCTTAGTTCTCGAAGTGGGCATTGGCTCGGGACTCAATATTCCCTTTTATGACGCCGGAAAAGTCAGCAAGGTGATAGGTTTGGATCCCTCTCCAGAACTCAATGAGATGGCCCAGAAAGTGGTCAACAAGACGGCCGCGGAGAATGGTTTAGACGTGGAAATCATTCTTGGCAGTGCTGAAGCCATGCCCTTTCCCGACGACCATTTCGACACAGTAGTGATCACTTACACACTCTGCACCATCCCCAATGCGGAGGCCGCTAATCTCGAGATCCGCCGTGTATTAAAGCCTGATGGCAAGCTTGTTTTCTGCGAGCACGGATTGGCACCCGACGCTGGCGTGGCCAAATGGCAGGGTCGTATCGATCCCTTGTGGGGCAAAATTGCCGGCGGCTGTCACCTCAATCGCGATATTCCCGCACTGATTAACAGCGCCGGTTTTGCTATTCAAACTCTGGAACAGATGTACCTGCCGAGCACCCCAAAGTTTGCTGGTTACAACTATTGGGGTGTGGCAGTTATCGCTTGATCTAGAGCCGCTGTAGCGGTCAGTCTCAACGCTTTTTAGGGGGCTTGGGCGAATTAACTTGGGCGAAGAGTACCGGCAATACCAGCAGGGTCAGACCCAGGGCACTGATCATGCCGCCAACCATCGGCGCGGCGATACGACTCATTATCTCTGAGCCTGTGCCGCTACCGTAGAGAATCGGCAGCAGGCCGAGAATAATCGCCGCACCAGTCATCACCACGGGTCGTACACGCAACCCTGCCCCCTGCATTACCGCGGCAATCATATCCTCAGGAACCAGTTCGCGTCCGTCGCGGAGGGCGCTCTCTTGCTGGTCTCGCCAGGCCTGGTTGAGATAGACCAGCATAAGCACGCCGATTTCTACCGCGACGCCGGCCAGGGCAATAAAGCCAACCGCAACGGCAATCGAAAAGTTAAATTCTTGCCAGTACATGAGCCAGATACTGCCGACTAGGGCAAAGGGCAGGCTGCCGAGAATCAGCACAACATCGCTGATGCGGCGAAAGTGGATTAACAGCAGTACTACAATAATTCCCAGGGTCAGGGGCACCACATACAGCAGTTTGGCTTTAGCACGCTGCATATACTGATACTGGCCAGCCCAGTTGATTGAGTAGCCGGGGGGCAGCTGCAGCTGCTGGTCCACGAGTGTCCGGGCTTGCTCGACGTAGGTGCCGACATCAATGTTCTCGATATCCACAAAGACCCAGCCATTAATGCGCGCGTTTTCGCTCTTTATCATTGCCGGGCCATCTTCAATGCTGATGCTGGCAACATCCCCGAGCACAAACTGTTCACCCTTGGCGCTAACGATTGGCAGCAGTTCAAGCTGCTCTGGTGAGTCGCGATAGTGCTGCGGATAGCGCACATTAATCGGGTAGCGCTCCAGCCCCTCGACGCTCTGGGAGACATTGGCGCCACCCACGGCTGTAGCGATTAACTGCTGGATGTCAGCTATATTCATGCCAAAGCGTGCCGCCCGTTGACGATCAATATCGATGTCGATATAGCGACCGCCGGCAACCCGCTCGGCATAGACCGATGCGCTTCCCGGCACGCGGTTAAGAATGGTTTCCAGCTGCATACCGATGGCCTGAATCTGGCTTAGTTCTGGCCCCGCAATTTTGATGCCCACTGGAGTTTTAATGCCGGTGGCGAGCATATCGATGCGGGTTTTAATCGGCATCACCCAAGCATTGGAGACCCCGGGTATTCTCACCAGACTGTCGAGCTCCTGTTTCAGGCTCTCGAGGGTGACGCCATCGCGCCATTCACTGCGATCTTTGAATTGAATAAAGGTCTCAATCATCGATAGGGGCGCGGGGTCGGTGGCAGTCTCGGCGCGTCCCACTTTACCAAATACCGATTTTACCTCCGGCACACTGCGAATTAGTCGGTCAGTCTGTTGCAGCAGTTGCCGGGCCTTGCCCACTGATATGCCGGGATAGGTGGTGGGCATATACATTAAATCGCCCTCATCCAAAGGCGGCATAAATTCGCTGCCAATTTTATCCAGCGGCCATAGCGCTGAGGCCATGGCTAACAGGGCAAGCAATAAAGTTGTTTTCGGAAAGGCCAGAACAGTCCGCAACAGCGGTCTATAGCCGGCTATCAGCCAGCGATTAATCGGGTTCTGTTGTTCGCTGCGAATCTTGCCGCGAATAAAATAGCCCATCAGCACAGGCACCAGCGTAATTGACAGCGCCGCCGATGCGGCCATGGCATAGGTTTTGGTGAAGGCAAGCGGCGAGAACATCCGCCCCTCTTGGGCCTGTAGGGCAAACACAGGCAAAAAGCTGACGGTAATAATCAGCAGGCTGAAAAACAGCGCTGGGCCCACTTCGGTCGCCGACGCGGCGACAATCTGCCAGCGATTGTCTTTTGTCAGTGGCGTCTTCTCCATATGCCGATGCATATTTTCGATCATCACTATGGCGCCGTCGATCATTGCGCCAATGGCGATCGCAATACCGCCAAGGGACATAATATTGGCGTTGATGCCCTGCAGATGCATAACAATAAAGGCCGTCAGAATACCCACAGGTAAGCTGATAATAGCCACCAAGGAAGAGCGCAGGTGAAACAAAAATACCATGCAGACCAGCGCCACGACTGCAAATTCTTCCACCAGCTTGTGCCATAAATTAGTCACCGCGCGTTCTATCAGCCCAGAGCGATCGTAGACCGTGACTACCTCTACACCCTCCGGCAGGCTCTTTTGCAGTTGCGCGAGTTTGGCTTTAACGCCTTCAATAGTGGTCTGGGCATTTTCACCAAAGCGCATCACCACCACGGCGCCAACTGTTTCGCCCTCGCCATTTAGCTCGCTGATCCCGCGCCGCATCTGCGGGCCTAGACCAATCTCGGCGATATCCCGCAATAACAGTGGCACGCCGTTTTGAATAATTCCCAAGGGAATATTGGCCAGGTCTTGCTGGCTTTTGATATAGCCAGAGACCCGCACCATATATTCGGCCTCGGCCATCTCGATTACCGAGGCGCCAATTTCTTGATTGCCGCGTTTGATCGCCATCTCAACATGGGCCAGTGGAATGCCATAGGCGCGCAGTTTGTCGGGTTTTACTGTGACCTGATACTGTTTGACCATGCCGCCGATGCTGGCCACTTCCGAGACCCCGGGTACAGTCTGCAGCTCATACTTTAAAAACCAGTCCTGCAGGCTACGCAGCTCGCTGATGTCGTGCTGGCCTGTGCGGTCGACCAGTGCATAGAGGTAGACCCAGCCAACTCCGGTGGCATCAGGGCCCAGTTGCGGTTTTGCCTCCGCGGGCAGTGCTGGGGCGACCTGACTAAGGTATTCGAGCACTCGGCTGCGGGCCCAGTAGAGATCTGTTGCCTCGTCAAAAATTACATAGACATAGGAATCCCCAAAGAACGAATAACCGCGCACAGTCACCGCCCCGGGAACCGAGAGCATGGCGCTGGTCAGGGGATAGGTCACCTGATCCTCAACTACCTGTGGTGCCTGGCCAGCGTAGCTGGTCTTAATAATCACCTGCACATCAGAGAGGTCGGGGATCGCGTCCACTGGGGTCTGGTTTACTGAGTAGAGACCACCGGCAATAAGGACAAATGTGGCCAGCAAAACCAGCAGGCGCTGCCTGATCGACCAGCAGATAATAGCGTTAATCATAGGGCTCTCCTTATTCCTGATGCTGCATCTGGTTGTGATCCATAGCTTTGTGATCCATAGCGTTATGATCCATAGCCTCTTGATCTATAACCTCTTGATCCATCACCTTATGGCCCATTCCATCTGCAGCCTCGGGCGCTGACAGGCGCATCAAACCAGCGTTTTTATTTGACTCTGAGTCGAGTAAAAACTGCGCCGATATCACCACCTGGTCCCCAGCCTCGATACCGGAGCGGATTTCGGCAAATTGGTCATTTAGATGGCCGAGCTGCACCGCCACTGATTTAAAGCCTCCGCCAGCCAGTGCCAGCACAACCCGATTCTCTGTAGCGGTGCGGATAACCGCGTCTTTTGGCACCAAGACACTTATCTCATGGGGCTTGGCTGTAATTTCAACCTCGGCAAACATATTCGGTTTCAGCTCGCCATTGCTGTTGGTCAGGCGGATACGCACGCGCAGAGTGCGGGTGGTTGCATCTAGAGCGGGGTAGATATAGTCAACCACGCCGCGCCAAATTTTTTCCGGATTGGAATCCACTCTAATGCTGACCGCTGCACCCCTGTTGAGCTGATCGGCCTGGCGTTGAAATACCTGGGCTTCAATCCAGACTTCATCCAGCGCCGCAATCGACATCAATGTGGTTTCTGGCTTGATAAAAAAGCCTTCGCGAATACTGAGGTTGTGCAAGATGCCGGACTGCGGCGCATAAAAAGTCACTGTCCGCTGCACCTGACGATTCTGGGCAAGTTGGCGAATGAAGTTATCGTCGATATGGAAAACCTTGAGACGGCTTTCTGAGGCTTCGATCAACTGCGCATTGTTACTGCGCAGGGCGAGTAAAAACTCTTTCTGTGCATTGACTATTTGCGGAGAGTAGAGCGCATAAAGGGGCTCGCCTTTCTCTATGGAACTGCCGCTTGAACGCGCATAGAGGGTCTCGACCCAGCCTTCCGCACGCGAGTGGATATGCACTATGCGCTCTTCATCGTACTGCACATAGCCGACCGTGCTAATGCTTGAATGCATCCTGTCACGTGTCGCCGGAGCTGTGCGTACCGCCAAATTATTGATCAGTGCTGGACTGATAAAAACGCCACCCGTGGCATCCGTTTCTGCATCGATAGCGGGCTCGCTGTAAACCGGAATAAGATCCATACCCATTGGCGACTTGCCGGGTTTGTCGCGCCTATAGTTGTCGTCCATAGGGGCTACCCAATAAGCCGGTTTGTCGGGTTTGGCGTCAGCCGACAGCGACTGATCAGTCTCATTGAGTAGCAGTGCACTGAGTGCAGCGCCAATTAAACCGCCAACCAGTACACCGGCGACAACCTTATTAAATATTTTCATTGAGTGACTCCCGTAACATTGAAGCTATAACAGCAGAGGTGTGAGACTGAGTGTCGAGTCTTGGCCTTTACTGGAACTATTCAGTAGCTGCGAAACCTAAATTTCAGGCGCAACTATCCTGTCTTAGCTGGCAATGGGGGGTCTGAGTCGAAAGGGGCTATCGGGCGCTAGGTGGGTTTGATTCCGGTGGTCAACAATGGCGGAGGGCTGTAGCTTGCCACTGAAAATTAATGCGGCGCTGGTCAGAGCGGGGTTACTACATTTCAGCATGTCACATGAACTGTCATCGCAGCAGTCACAGTCCGGTGCGCTGGCAGACAAGTCGATATTCGGATCCATACTATCCATAGAGTGACCCATATTGTGACCCATATTGTGACCACTGTGGTCGGAGATTTCAGTCGCAGGCTGTGCGTGATCCATGGAGCAGTCAGCGTTCACCGTCAATATCTGAGCAACAAAGATTACCAGCAGTATATTGATTAACTGCTTAACGCTTGTGTATTTGCGTTTAGACCTGATTGATTGCACCAGCACCTGACTTTTCCCTACCTTAGTGGGCCATGTTTCTAAGATACACTACATCGGCCGAAGTTCAACCTTTATACAACAGACTTTGTTGCGCTGTTGCAGGCGCGCGCCGGCTTATGTTCAAGACTTCCATTAAGTCAAAGGTCGCAGCGAGGTTCTATATCCAGAGTGCTGCGTGGATCGCCGTAGGCAGCTGTTCAGCCTATTCTGAGGTTCTCTGTGCCGATGCTTTCGGTCAACCTCAAAAAAGCAATCGAGCAACCGACAGCAACGAATATTTAAGGTTTTCAGTTACCTCAGTGAGCTATGGAGAATACTTTCTAGTTTGATGATTTAGGTGTTACATTAAGACCTGCTATTAAAGCGCTAATAAAAATAAAAATAAAAATAATCGAGGTATTCAATGACCGACCCATCTCTGCCTGAAGGGGCTCCTGCACAGTCTTCTGAATCAACAGCTACTTCTGAATCAACAGCTACTCCTGTATCCAATGGTTATCGCCGTTATGTGTTGGTTCTGTTAACACTGGTCTACGCGCTTAATTTTATTGACCGCCAGATTCTGGTTATCCTGCAAGAGTCGATCAAAGTGGATATGGACCTGTCTGATTCTCAGCTCGGTCTGCTCACCG
>CAWLBR010000079.1:0-10377 GCA_963855085.1 Gammaproteobacteria bacterium | reverse complement strand
TTGCGCGCCAAAATATCGGGGTGCGGATCGGTGACAATGTACTGATGCTCTACAGGGATAACAGGGATATCCAGCCCCACCATTTCACCGGTCTTGCGGGCAAAATTACCGGTACAGCAGACCACATGTTCACAGTGGATATCACCCTTATCCGTTTTCACAATCCAACTGTCGTCAGGCTGCTGTTCAAGGTCCAGCACAGCTGTATTGCGATAGATCTCAGCGCCGCGAGTACGGGCACCTTTGGCCAGCGCCATAGTTAAATCCGCGGCCTGAATATAGCCATCATCTGGATGCTGAATCGCACCAATCACGCCGTCGAGATTGGCCATGGGCCATGCCTCTTTGACCTGCTCTGGAGTTAAGAAGTTAACTTCTACACCGACGGTCTGAGCAATCCCTGAATAGTACTTGTACTCATCCATACGATCTTCATTAGAGGCCAAGCGAATATTCGAGACCACGGAAAAACCCACATCCTGCCCTGTCTCTTTTTCAAGCTCATGGTAAAAGTCTACTGAGTACTGGTGCAATTTACCCACCGAGTAGCTCATATTAAATAGCGGCAACAAACCTGCAGCATGCCAAGTGGATCCCGACGTCAGCTCCTTACGCTCGATCAACACCACATCGGTCCAGCCTTTTTTAGCCAGGTGATAGAGAGTGCTGACACCCACAACGCCACCGCCAACCACCACTACTTTTGCACTTGTTTTCATTGCCATCTGTGAACGCCTAATTTTTTATAATTTTTATTATATTTTTCGCAGTTTAACCCTCAATACTGGACCGCCACAGCGCAGATACGACAGCCATATATCTTCCAGCGCCATAGCCGCAAAACCCTGCCCTGCTTGACCTAGAGTCGTTTTTAGAACAGCATAAGCCGGTCTCAGAAAGCCACCATCACGACTGTTTAAGGAAGATGACGTCCAAAGTGACCAAGCCGGTGAGAAATAGTCTTACCCGCGAGAGTTGTTAATATAATAAACGGAGCAAGTCCCCTATGAGTGACATAGAAATAGCGCGTAGTGCCAAGAGCCAACCTATTAGCGAGATTGCCGCAAAGCTCAATATTCCCGATGCAGCATTGATTCCCTACGGCAGAACCAAAGCCAAAATATGTCCAGACCATATAGCCTCATTAAAAGACAAGCCCGACGGCAAATTAATTTTGGTGACAGCCATTACGCCCACCCCAGCCGGTGAAGGTAAAACAACAACCTCCGTAGGTCTCACTGATGGCCTCAATCGCATAGGTAAAAATGCACTGGTGTGCCTCAGAGAACCCAGCCTCGGCCCCTGCTTTGGTATGAAAGGCGGCGCCGCCGGTGGTGGCTATGCTCAGGTTGTACCCATGGAAGATATCAACCTGCACTTTACAGGCGACTTTCACGCCATTGGCGCAGCCCACAATTTACTCTCTGCTCTGATCGACAATCATATTCACTGGGGAAATAGCCTGGAAATTGATGCACGGCGGATTGTTTGGAAACGGGTTGCGGATATGAATGACCGCGCCCTGCGCAGTATTAACTGTGGATTGGGCGGCCCAGCAAACGGCTTCCCTCGGCAAGACGGCTACGACATTACTGTGGCATCAGAAGTCATGGCGATCTTCTGTCTGGCCACAGACCTGGACGACCTTAAAGCGCGACTGAATAAAATTGTCGTCGCCTATACCCGCGACCACAAACCAGTTCACGCCAGCGACATTCTCGGCACGGGCGCCATGACAGTGTTGCTTAAAGACGCCTTGGCACCCAATTTAGTCCAGACATTAGAAAACAATCCCGCGATTATCCACGGCGGCCCCTTCGCCAATATAGCCCACGGCTGCAACTCCGTGATCGCTACCAAAGCGGGCCTCAAGATGGCCGATTATGTCGTCACCGAAGCCGGCTTTGGTGCTGATCTAGGGGCTGAGAAATTCTTTGATATTAAATGCCGCGCTGCAGGCCTGCATCCGGATGCTGCGGTGATCGTTGCCACTACCCGCGCCTTAAAAATGCATGGCGGTGTCAGCAAAGGGGATTTGGATAAAGAAGATTTAAGCGCCCTTGAAAATGGCTGCTGTAATCTGGTGCGTCATATTGAAAATGTAAAAGCCTTTGGCGTTCCTGTGGTCGTGGGTATCAATCGCTTTACCTCAGATACAGACGCTGAAATTGCCCTGATCAAAAAGATCGCAATGGCAAATGGCGTCAAAGCTATAGATTGCACTCACTGGGCCGATGGTGGTGCAGGAACTGAAGAGCTGGCCCATGAAGTGATTGAGCTGGTGGACTCGGGGCATGCTAATTTTGCTCCCTTATATCCTGACGAGATGCCGATTTGGGATAAGATCAAAACCGTCGCCACGAGACTTTATCGGGCTGACGATATTATTGCCGATCAGAAAATTCGTGATCAGATTCATAAGCTACAGGATAGTGGCTATGGTCATTTCCCGGTCTGCATTGCTAAAACGCAGTACAGCTTTTCAACTGATCCGACCCTCAAGGGCGCGCCGTCCAATCATGTTGTCGCTATTCGTGAGGTACGATTATCGGCGGGTGCCGGCTTTATAGTCGTGGTCTGCGGAGACATTATGACTATGCCGGGGCTGCCACGAGTGCCTGCAGCCAACAGTATTGATGTGAATGATATAGGCGAGGTTGTGGGTCTTTTCTGATTGGGTGCTAGGGCCGTCTTGATTTAAGAGCGGCCCTAGTGTGCTCACTCACAAACTACCTGTTATCTCGAGGGACACAATCTGTCGCCTCCAAGCCCACCACTGTCTTCTCGAAGGAATGTGAGAGATCTCAGAAACCGGCAAGGAGACCCCTCGTCGCTTCGCTCTGTCGGGATGACAAGATGCGGGAAGAGCTCGAATCCACAGCCACTTTGGCGATCAATCAGACGCCGCTAAGGATTGCAGTGATTTCCAGAAAGAGCGAACAACTGTCTGAGCGAAGCGAGTTTTGTGAGCGCTGGAAATCACTGTGATACTGGAGTCGATCGCCAAAGTGGCTGTGGGTTCGAGCGGACGGCACAATCCATCAGACTCAAAAAAAGCCCAAACAGAATAAGTCTCAAGAAGAGATAGAACGAGAGATAGAATAAGAGATAACTAGGAAATATGGCGGTGACCCTCACCAGCCACACCTCGGCACACAGCGTAACCACTACCGTTGCTCCCTTCCGGGCCTGGCGGGATTCGCGGCTGGCTGTTGCGAGGGGACCAGTGAGGGCCACCATTGAAGCGCAGGATTATCACGGGTTTGCCCTTCAAGTGCAACAGCCCGGCAGCGAAAAAACTCCTATTAACCCCAGAAAACACAACTGGGCCTACATAAAACAACCGCACCAATAGATCACTTTTATTGTGGTTAAATCTCATCGGTTCGGTACACTACAGAAAGCCCTTAGCAGTCGTAGGCTCTTAGCAGCAGTAGGCCCTTAGCAGCAATAGGCCGTCAGCGAAAAAACCCTAAAAACGGATTTCCAAAAATGAGTTACTCCTCGGCACCCAAAACCACCAAGGCCAATTCTGCAAATCACTCATTTTTAAGCCCCAACCCCATCAAAGCACTAGCCACCCTATTACTGCTGACACTACTGACCAGCTGTGGCGGCGAAAACAACGTCAGCACAGGCAATCGCAGCGGCACCCTACACTGGGGCAACGGCACCGAACCCCAAAGCCTCGACCCCCATATAGCCACCGGCGTACCCGAACATAAAATCATCGTCGCTCTCATGGAAGGCCTAGTCCTCAAAGACAGCAAAACCCTAGAACCGCGACCCGGTGTCGCCACCTCCTGGGACATCAGCGAAGACGGCCGCGTCTATACCTTCTACCTGAGAAAAAATGCCCGCTGGTCCAACGGCGACCCACACAACGCCCACGACTATGTCTGGTCCTGGTGGCGCGCACTGCAGCCGGCACTGGGCAACCTCTACGCTTACATGTACTTCCCCATCGCCAACGCAAAAGAATATTACGAAGGGAAAATCAGCGACTTCGAAGAGGTCGGCGTCAAAGCCCTAGACGACCATACATTGCAAGTCACTCTGAACAACCCAACGCCCTACTTTCTGCAACTGCTCGATCACTACAGCCTCTATCCCGTGCACCGCGCTACCATCGAAAAATTTGGCGACGCCGATCAGCGCGGCACCCGCTGGACTTATGAGGGGAACCTAGTAGGCAACGGCGCCTTCCAACTATCCGAGTGGAAAATCAACCGCCGAGTCGTAGTCGAACGCAATCCCCACTACTGGGACGCCGACAGCATCAAGCTCAATAAAATCATCTTCTACCCCATCGAAAACGCCGTCACCGTCGAGCGCATGTTCCGTGCCGGGCAGCTCCACTACAGCGGCACAGTCCCCGCCGACAAAATCGCCACCTATATGGAGCGCAAGGATCCAGCCCTGCACATAGCCCCCTATCTCGGCGTCTACTTCTATCGCATCAATACCCGCGTACCCCAGCTGCAAGATAAGCGCGTGCGACGCGCCCTGGGCATGACCATCGATCGCGACAAGATAAGCCAACGGATACTCAAAGGCGGACAGATCCCCGCCTATACCATCACCCCTCCGGGTACCATGGGCTACTACCCAAAGAGTGATTTAGCCTTTAATCCCGAAGGTGCCAGACAGCTACTAGCCGAGGCCGGCTATCCCGATGGCGAAGGATTTCCCGCCACCGAAATTCTCTACAATACCAGCGAAGGTCACCGCAAGATCGCCGTGGCCATTCAGCAGATGTGGAAGAAGCATCTCAATATAGACGTCAAACTGCTCAACCAAGAATGGAAGGTCTATTTAAACAGCGTCACTAGCCTCGACTTTGAAATCGGTCGTGCGGGCTGGATCGGTGACTATGTGGACCCGAATAATTTCCTCGATATGTTTCTCTGCAATGGCGGCAATAATCGCACCGGCTGGTGTAACCCAGAATATGACCAGCTTATTCTCAAAGCAGCCCCTGAAGCCAAAACCCATGCCGAGCGCCTAGAGATATTTAACCGCGCCGAAACCATGCTGCTCGATGACATGCCAGTGATCCCCATCTATATTTACACCTCGAATAATCTGGTTAATCCCTCGGTAAAAAACTTTAATGACAACATTCTCAACCAGCCGTCATTTAAAGAGATGTATCTGCAAGCTGACCCAGCCGATTCAGGAGCGAAAAACTAATGTGGCGATTTGCCCTCAACCGTCTGCTGCAGGCCATTCCCGTCCTATTAATAGTGATCAGCGCCACCTTTATGCTGGTGCACTCCGCTCCTGGCGGGCCTTTTTCTGCGGATAAAGCCGTGCCCCCAGAAGTGATCAAGGCTCTGGAAGCCCAATACAATCTCGATCAACCACTGTGGAAGCAATACATCAGCTACCTCGGCGACGTAGTCCAGGGTGATTTCGGCCCCTCATTTAAATACTCCGGACGCACAGTCAACGAACTTATCGCAGCCGGCATACCCGCCACAGCAGAATTGGCATTCTACGCAATGATGGTTGCGCTGATTATTGGTGTCAGCGCCGGAGTCGCCGCCGCCATGCGCCCCAACACCATGCAAGACTATGTGCCCATGTCCGCAGCCATGCTCGGTATCTGCATGCCCTCTTTCCTATTGGGGCCATTATTGGTGCTGATATTTGGCATCTATTTGGAATGGCTACCGGTCTCCGGCTGGGGAGATATGCCCGGGGATAAGATCATGCCCTCGATCACCCTGGGCACCGGATACGCTGCCTATATAGCGCGACTCTCTCGAGGCGGCATGCTCGAAGTGCTGTCTCAGGACTATATTCGCACCGCCAGAGCCAAGGGCCTCTCAGAGCCTGTGATTATCTTTAAGCACGCAATGCGCGGCGGACTAATACCAGTGGTAGCCTTTTTGGGGCCGGCCTTTGCTGGCCTGTTAGGCGGCTCCTTTGTGGTGGAAACCATCTTCCAAATCCCCGGACTCGGACGCTTCTATGTCCAAGCCGCCTTTAACCGCGACTACACAATGATTCTGGGCATGACCATCTTCTTCGCCACGCTGATTATTCTGTTTAACCTACTCTCGGATATGCTCGCCATCTGGCTCGACCCAAAACTCCGCCAGCAAGCTCGGGGGAATAACTAATGGATCAGATTAGCCCTCAGCAACAAAACGAGCAGCAAGAGAAAGGCACCTCACTGTGGAAAGATGCCTGGATCAAGCTGAGTAAAAACTATCTGGCGCTCTTTGGTCTGAGTATTCTGGCTCTGCTCTGTGTCGTTTCGATACTCACTCCTTGGATCGCACCCTACGGTTATGAAGAACAGAATCTGATTCTCGGCGCCACAGCACCTTCACTAGAACATTGGCTAGGCACCGATATCTTTGGCCGCGATATGCTCACGCGCATTATGTACGGCGGTCGCGTATCCCTCACCGTGGGCTTTATCGCCACCGCGGTAGCACTAATAATCGGCGTGCTCTGGGGTGCCACCGCCGGTTTTATTGGCGGTCGTGTAGATGCAGTAATGATGCGTATAGTCGACATAATGTACGCCCTGCCCTTTATGATCTTTATCGTCCTGCTCATGGTCGTGTTTGGACGCAATATTCTGCTGCTATTCCTGGCCATTGGTGCTGTTGAATGGCTGACTATGGCGCGGATTGTTCGCAGCCAAGTGATGTCACTGCGCAAGCAAGAGTTTGTTGAAGCTGCCCAATCATTGGGACTCTCCCAATGGACCATTATCCGTCGTCATATTATTCCCAACACCCTGGGCCCAGTAATTGTCTACACCACCCTGACCATCCCCAGCGTGATGCTGCTAGAAGCCTTTCTGAGCTTTCTCGGGCTCGGCATTCAACCACCACAGAGCTCTTGGGGCCTGCTGATTAATTATGGCGTCGAGACCATGGAGGAATATCCCTGGCTGTTGATATTCCCAGGCATAACCCTGTCTCTGACCCTCTTTGCACTTAACTTTCTCGGCGATGGCCTGCGCGATGCCCTCGACCCCAGAACCTCAAAGGATTAATTTATATGGCATTACTTGAGGTAGAAGGACTAACCATTTATTTCCACAGCAGAAATGGCGTGGTTAAAGCCGTGGATAATGTGAGCTTTAGCGTCGATGCCGGCGAGACTCTAGCGATTGTCGGGGAGTCTGGATCTGGCAAATCTGTCACCTGTTACAGCCTGCTCGACCTGCTACCAAAACCCCCAGCAAAAATTGAAGCGGGCATCGCCCTATTTGATGGCGTTGATCTGCTGAGCTGCGATGCTGCCCAGATGCAACGTTTTCGAAGCAATGATATAGCGATGATTTTCCAAGATCCCATGACCTCGCTCAATCCTTTCATCAGCATTGGCGAACAGCTGATTGAACCGCTGATCTACAACCAGGACAAAAGTCGCCGCCAGAGTCGCTCAGGCGCGCGCATGCGGGCCATCGAGCTGCTCGAAGAGGTGGGTATTGCTGCGGCCGAACAGCGCTTTGACTGCTTCCCCCATGAGTTTTCCGGCGGCATGCGCCAGCGGGTCATGATTGCCATGGCATTGATCAATGAGCCGCGATTACTGATCTGTGATGAGCCCACCACGGCCCTGGACGTGACCATTCAAGCGCAGATCCTGGCATTGATTAAAACATTGCAGCAGAAGCGCGATGTGGCGGTGATCTTTATCAGCCACGACCTCGGTGTAGTTGCAGGTATTGCCGACAAAGTGATTGTCATGTGCGAAGGCACAGTGCGGGAGGCGAATGATGCCGAGGGTATTTTCTATCGCACTAAGGATGATTACACGAAGAAATTATTAGCCGCGATTCCCGAAGGCGCCAAGGTTATGCCCAGTCGCGCTGACCCTGACAAGTCTGATAAGCCAATGATTCGGGTAGACAATCTCAAGACCTATTTCCGCGATTACAGCAAGACACCGGCTGGTGATATTAAGGCAGTGGACGGCGTCTCCCTGGAAATTCAACGAGGCGAGATCCTCGGTCTAGTGGGCGAATCAGGATCCGGCAAGTCCACCCTGGGCCGTTCGATTTTACAGCTGGCACCTATTACTGCTGGGTCGATCCTCTTTGATGGCACCGAACTCAATAAGCTCAGCCCTGCAAAGCTAGTCCCTTGGCGGCGCAAGATGCAGATGATCTTTCAAGATCCCTATGCATCATTAAACCCGCGTATGACTGTCTATCAGACACTTGCCGAACCCTTGCTCTATCACGGTCTGGCAAATAGTAAAAACATTGACCAGCAAGTCCAACAGCTGATGGATGATGTTGGTCTGGCGCGGCATAATATGCGTAAATATCCCCATGAGTTTTCTGGTGGCCAGCGCCAGCGTATTGCCATTGGTCGGGCCATCGCCACCAAGCCTGAATTAATTATTGCCGATGAGCCAGTCTCCGCTCTCGACGTGACCATTCAGGCGCAGATTCTCGATCTGATCCTCAACCTAGTGGAGAAGCACAATTTGACCATGATGTTTATCTCTCATGATCTCTCGGTGGTGCGCTATATCTCTGACCGGGTGGTGGTTATGAACAAAGGTGTGATTATCGAGACCGGTAACACTGAGGCACTCTGGGCAAACCCACAGCAGCAATACACCAGAGATCTACTGGCGGCGATTCCATTGGCCGACCCTAGGTCTGAGCGCCTGCGTTCATCAGGCCCTTAATATTAGTCTTAAATAATAATTACAAAAAAGAGCCCTGCTATGTCAAATAAGCCAGACCTTATTCAATCCGATTACGCCGATGGCATTCTCTCCATTAGCATCAATCGTCCGGACAAAAAGAACGCCCTAACATCTGATATGTACGCCCAGCTGGCGGATCTATTTGACCACCGCGCTACACAGGACGACGTCAATGTGGTGGTATTTTCCGGTGGTAAAGACTTTTCAGCCGGTAACGATCTAGAAGACTTTCTCGCTCGGCCACCCAGTACCGACTCTGGCGAAAAAGCCCCAGTTTGGGAATTTATGCGCGCCCTCTCCACCTGCCCAGTGCCCGTTATAGCAGCAGTTGATGGGTTTGCAGTGGGCATAGGCACGACCCTGTTGCTGCATTGTGAGTTTGTTTATTCGACGCCCAACACTGTGTTTATGCTGCCATTTATCAATTTGGCGGCGGTGCCAGAATTTGGTTCCTCGCTGCTACTGCCTATGCATTGTGGCTACGTGAAAGCTGCTGAGATGTTGCTCTTAGGGGATCGATTTGATTCCGCGACAGCGCTGCAATACAACCTGATCAATCAGATCTGTAGCAGCGATAACCTTATGGCCTGCGCCATGACCACGGCAGCCAAGCTCGCAGGTAAGTCTCGGGATGCATTGGTGCAGAGCAAGGCGTTGATGCGACGGGATATGGAGCCACTGGCAGAGCGGATTAGTATTGAATCAGCGGAGTTTGCGAAACGGGTTGCCTCGCCGGAAGCCAAGGTGGCGATCTCGGCGCTTTTGAAACGTTAGATTACAGACGTACTTGTCATTCTGAATTAAATCGAAGGATCTTGTGCCGACTGGATGAGATCCCTCCACTGCGGTCAGGATGACAAGGTAAGGTGGAGCTGGATGACAATCTATAACCTGTCATCCTGAGCGAAGCCGAAGGATCTTGTGCCGACTGGATGGGATCCCTCCACTGCGGTCGGGATGACAAGGTAATGTAGAGCTGGATGACAATCTATAACCTGTCATCCTGAGCGAAGCCGAAGGATCTCCCTGAGAATAGCTTGGGCTATCCAACAACCACTAACTAAATCGCGCAGCTAATACCCGTACCACGCAACCCACAGTAACCACCGGGATTCTTAGCCAAATACTGCTGGTGATACTCCTCAGCATAAAAGAACGTCGGCGCCATACGAATCTCAGTAGTAATCTCACCGAAACCCAACTCAGATAATTTCCCCTGAACCGCCTCAGCCGAAGCCAATGCCTGCTCAAGCTGCGCCTCAGAATCACAGTAGATAACCGACCGATATTGACTGCCCTGATCGTTGCCCTGACGCATACCCTGAGTGGGATCATGAGATTCCCAAAACACTGTTAGCAACTTTTCAAAGCTTATCTGTGTAGGATCAAACACCACCAACACCACTTCCGAATGCCCTGTCATTCCAGAGCAGGCCTCTTCATAAGTCGGGTTGGGAGTCGCTCCTCCTGCATAGCCCACAGCTGTAGTGACCACGCCCTCTTGCTGCCAAAAGCGCCGCTCAGCCCCCCAGAAACAGCCCATACCCACTACTACCGAACAGAGTCCCTCAGCAAATGGCGGCTTCAGTGGCTGACCATTGATAAAGTTGTGATTGCTAATCTGCATTACAGTCTCGCGACCAGGCAACGCCTGGTCAGCGGAAGGAAGATTTAACTTGAACATGA
>CAWLBR010000078.1:0-10390 GCA_963855085.1 Gammaproteobacteria bacterium | reverse complement strand
GTAAATAGAAAGATCGAAACCCATAAGCCATGCCCTAAAAAAACAACCGGCCTAAATCCCCCGTATCTCACTTGCTGCCCCCAGCTATGGGGGAAAAAACCATATACCCAGTTATGTAATTGAGGGCTCATCCTAATTTCAAATATTATTAGGAGTGAATACCACAGCCCCGCAATAACGATAAGGCGCAATAACTGTACTTGGTCTTCATGTGTTTTGATAATTTGGATGCCTATAATAAACGGGATTAGCATCAACCATTGGAATATAACTGTCGACAACGTGTCATGAAAACTAAGGCCTGGAATATACCTACCTGATTCAACTACAGGTTCACCGTTTGTCAGTACGGTGGCGACAGAACCTAAGAATAATAAGAGGATCAACTTCCGCTCGATACCGGGGAGCGGAAGAAATTTGATTTTATGTTTCGCTATGTATCTGCAGCCAATAAAAGCCATAATTGCGGGAATACTTTTTTTATCTAGGGGGGGGATGAACGGAAAGTCGAACTCTACACCTACGGGTAGTAATAAATACCCGCCAACAATGGTCCAAAATGTCGCAGTAATAACTGGATAGTTTTTATACAGAACAATAGAAACTATCGGCCAGACTAAAAGTGCCAAATAAGCGAAGTCATTAGGCATTCTGAGTCGAGCTCTTCAGCTGCGGTAGCATCTCACTGATATTGACGCTCTTAACCTCCTTCAGCCAGTGTGCAACGTCCTGTACCTCTTTAGATTGTAGGGCCGTAGGCCGGATCACTGCAGACAGATTGCGGTCTTTTATTACATCAATAATTAGCTGTGCATTGATGGTTTTTCGCTCATCAGCAAAGGCATAGACTAAGGCCATATCACATAGGGTGTTAATCCTTCTCGGGACCCCTTCTGAGAAACAGAAGATGGCGGCAATCGCATCACTGGTAAAGATTGATTTGTGGCTACCGGCGACCTTTAGCCGATGAAAGATGTATTTACCTGTATCCACATAGTCCATCGGGCGTAGATGGAAGTCGACGCCGATACGCTGAGCAAATTGGGTTAACCGTGGGTCATTGAGCTTTTCTATCAGTTCTGGCTGGCCAATCAGGATTAGCTGTAAAAACACGTCGCTGGCGATATTGATATTAGAGATTAGGCGCAGTTCTTCTAGGGTATCTTCAGAGAGGTTCTGTGCTTCATCAATGACTAGGAGTACGCGCTTGCCTTCGGCATACTGATCCATAATAAACTCAGTAAATTTGCGAAGCTTTTTGGCGCTTTCCGGGCTTGGCTCTTCAAGATCAAATGCGTCCAGGATCCACGACATAAGATTGCCAAATGAGGCGTGGGTATTATTGATTACACCAATTACCACCTCTTCTCCCTCTTGGGCTAGCAGGTAGTTAACCAAGGTGGTCTTTCCCGCTCCTATATCCCCAGTGATAACGGTAAAGCCGGCTTGGCTGTGGAAACCATATTCAAGCATGGTTTGCGCGCGAATATGATTTTTACTCAGAAAAAGAAATTCCGGGTCTGGGTTCAGACTGAAGGGCTTTTCTTTTAGGTTAAAAAACTCTTTGTACATATTTTATTCAATCCCTGAATAGCTGCGGTGCTCTATGCCTGAGATGGCATATATCCCGATTCGACTGTTTGTGATTTATTCACTACCGTGCCGATAATATTGGCGTTCTGCATTGACTGCATGGCTTTGCGAATGTCGACCTCTGAGTTGCATCCCTCTTCGATGACCATCAAAAAGCAGTCGACATGGTTGAGCGCGGTCAATACATCGTCACGGGGCAAAATAGCGGGCATGTCATAGATAACAATCCGTGATTTATAACGTTGCGTGAGTTCATTAAATAGCGACACCATGCGTGGGCTGGAGATCAGTTCTGAGGAGTTGTCGAGGCTGCCGCGACCCGGGAGCAGTAACAAGCGGTCGACACCAGGGTTAACCAACAGATCACCAATTTCTGCGTCCCCTTGCAGGTAGTCGCTTAACCCCAGCTTTGGTTCGACGGCGAAATAATTGCTGATACCAGGGTGGCGCAAGTCCATATCGACGAGCAGTGCGGTGTAATTGACTTCCATGGCGATGGCAGCGGCTAGGTTACTGGCGACCAGCGACTTGCCCTCCCCTGGGGATGGCGAGATGATTCCAATGCTGCGCCAATCATGGCTGCGCATCTTCTTGAGAATGGTGGTGCGCAATGTTCTAAAAAGTTGTGATCTGGGGTCGTGGGCGGAGCGCGATACCACACGATTTTTCTCTAACTCTTTGTGGCATATAGGCACTACCTGACTGTCGGTATAGACAATCTTTTCAAGGGGCGAGCCTTTGCCAATGCTGCGCTTGTGCTCTTGGCGTTTCTCTCTAGCTTTTTCCAGTGCTCGATGAATCCGGGACATAAGGCTACCTACAACATATTAATTTTGGCCAAAACTTTGAACCAGACAATATCTAGGCTGAGTACAAAGTAATGGACGATGGCGAACATGGCGAACACCAGTGCCGCAGCGAATATAATCAGGCGCTTTCTTGAGCGGCCCTTCTTGCTGTAGTCCTCCTCACTTAACATTAGCGGGATGATGGCCAACGGTTCTGCACCGGTTATTCGGGCGATGTCTTTTATGCTTCTTACCGCTGGATCAAGCATTTCCGCGAGCAGCACTAGGCCCACCGAAATCGCCCCGGAGATAAACAGTCCCATCATCATCAGCTTTGGACGGTTGGGTTTGACGGATTCCGTGGGCCTTAGGGGCGGTTCGATGAGGGTAAAACTTTCGGCTTTATTTTCTGACTCAAGGGTTTGTGCCACATCGGCTTCGAACTGTTTGGCACGCAGTTCTTGGTATTTGCGTTTGGTGCTTTCATAGTCGCGGGTCATGTCGTCGTAACTGCGCTGCACTTCGTGGGTGCGTGAAACGCGTGCATGGTATTGCTTTACTTCGGCCTGCATTTTTACGCGATCTAAATTGGTTCGCGCCAGTTCTTTTTCGGTGACATCTATTTTGATTTTTATCTGTCGATAGAGTGGATTGGAAATTTCACTCATGTCTTGCTCAGGCTGAAATAGAGAGTCGGCTGCGACCTCTTTTTTTAATCCTTCGATCTCTCTAGTTAAACGCTTTATATCTGGGTGTGACTCTGAATACTTGTTCTCAAGGCTATTTAGTTCGCCCTGTAACTGGGCTAATCGAACCTGACTACTTAGAGTCGTGACTCCATCGTTACTGGCCACATAGGGGTCCATACTCGCCAGCTCGAGGCTTAGGTAATGCACTTGGTCATTGAGTCGGATGGCTTCGGATTGATGGGCTCTGATTTTCTCTTCGAGATTGGTGATCATCGAGAGGTTAAATTGCAGTAGCTCTGGCAGGCTGTCACCAAACTCGAGCTTAAAGTCGGCTATTTGCTCTTCAAGATCCTGCACGGTTTTTTGCATTTTGTTCGCTTCGTCGCTAAGGAAGCTCGCTGTATCTGCCGCTTTACCAGTTCTGGTTTTAACGTTTTCATCAAGGAACATGGTAACCAATTCATTGGCCACTTTTTGTGCAATGTCTGGAGACTCATCCATAAACGACACTTTAAAAGCGATACTGGCACGCTGTGCGCGGCCGTTGCGGGGGTCAATTACATTGGCGTTGATCATTTCAACACTGACGGCACTGCGGAATTTCTCAACCAGCAGAGAGATGGTGCTGCCCTCTCTCTGGTCCTCGTAGACTTTATATTTGTTCAGGGTTTCAAGGATCCGTGAACTGGTGAGAATGCGCTGTTTGATTACCTGTATTTGCTGCTCGGCATAGCTAGTCACAGTCGAGCGCACCAGATCCTGAGGAATTTCCTGACTTTCGATCAGAATGACGCCTTCAGACTGATAGATTGGCGGAAGCAGAAATGCGATTGTGGTACTCAGAGCCAGCAGCAGGGGAAACGCGATAATAATATAGCGTTTGCGCCTGCGCAGCATATCCCAGTAATCGAGTAGCGACTTTTCAGTTTCTTCCATGTGGGTACAACGTCCTTTTTATCGATTTCTTATTATTAAAAGCTATAGCGTAGGCCGACCTTCACTCGATTCGACTCGACTTCGGTGATTGTTGACTGGCGAACAAAGCGCCTAAAGGTATAGGAGGTCTGCAACTGCAATTTTTCCGTGATCCGATAATGATAGAAGGGTGAGACAGTTGCTGTCTCGCGGTTTTCAAGACTCGAGTTTGTGTCGTGCCAATAAATGTTAAGACCGCTGGTAATGCGCTCGCTAAGCTGGTGTTCATAGTGCAAGCCAAGGCTGTCACGTTCTTCCACCAATCCTTGACTTGAGGGGTAGAGTCCGCGAGAGAGATTGAATGAGAAGACCTTTTTTTCGTAGCTGTAACTGACACCTAATTTGAGCAGTTCGCCTGTAGTTTCGCTATCCACTATCAATAATGCGGGCCCAACCACAAGTCGTTGTTGGCGGTCAGTTTCAAAATGACCGAGGCTACCATTGATAGTCATTGCCTCAGAACGTCTGTATATAAAGCCAACGGTGGCTTGTAAATACTCGGTTTCATTTGCGCTAATCGCCACCCGGCCGGCGTCGTATTGCGAGATGCTCACCGTCGCTGTGGTGCTTATGAGTTCATTTAGCCGATGCTCCCAATTTAAGCCGAGAGTTTGATTGTCGTTGTCAGCAAAATCATTGGTGTCGTAGTCTCGCTCACTGTAGTTGAGAGAAACGCCCAGTTGGTCTCTCTCAGTGATATCGAGATTGACACTGGGGTTGACGTAAATGGTTTCAACAATGCTGTTCGAATCAAAAATTCCAGTGTCTAATTCTGCAGCATCGCGCTGCGAGTTTTCACTGTAACCAATATTAATGGCCCAGTTTGAGCGCTCGGTTTTATAGGTGTTCTTCCAGTCAAAGGCCGGATCTTCCGAGTCAAACTGATCAAATTCGGCGTAGCGATTGATCCCAATCCGTGCATCCAATTGGGACTTTACGACTGGGGAAACGTACATCAACGAGGCCTCAGGCCTAACTGAATAAACCACCGTGTCCTGCTCTGACTGATTCATAAAGAAGTTATCGTCATAGCTAACATTGGCATTAACGCTGTAGTCGGCCACCCAGGTGGCAGCACCTGAGACGACTGGCGCTATAGCCAGTGCGACGCCCATGGCGATTTGATTAATGGTCTTGTTCATAGCGAATCCTTGCTATTTATGGGACGACAATAACGTCGCCGTAATTGAGAATATGGTTGGAGGCGAGATCATTGCCCTTTTCAAGATCGGAATAGCGGATCTTGAGCAATGTTTCTTGCGCACCCTTTTCGAGACCACTGCGGCGAATTATTTTAATCGAGTTAGCTGAGGCAAACTCATTGAGTCCTCCAGCCATGGCCAGCGCCTGCATCACGGTGGTGGACTGAATCATAACAATGGGGCCGGGCTTTAATACTTTGCCGACAACAAAGATGACGTTGCCTCTGGTGCTGGTGACGGTGACATTGACCTCGGGTTCGGCGATATAAGTATCAAGTTTTGCCGCGATGGTGGTTTCAATTTCGGCGGCACTTTTTCCTGCTGCCTGTAAATGCCCGACCAAGGGGAATGAGATCATTCCGTCGGGTAGCACGGTGATGGTCTTTTGCAGGTTGTCTTCATTCCAAACAGATATCTCAACCTGATCTCCCGGGTTGAGTTTGTAGCTGTCTGCGGTGGCAGCCTGAGTTAGCCCTAAAAAAGCTACCGCTGCAGTGACAAAGAGTATCCTTAGCTTGCCGTTTAGTGTTTTGGTGCTGTTTTGGCCTTGCTGTTCCACTATCATATCCATGATGTCCTTCCTTTCTAATCCTTCAGTTTAGTGTAGACCTAATTGCGCTCTTAAGCCGCTGGTCCGGGGTCAATTATTAGTAAGCATTTTTGTTAAGAAATCCGCCAAAAGCTGTCATGAGGATCAATTTGACGTCGAGCCAAAGTGACCAACTGCGGATATATTCAAGATCATATTTGATGCGCCCTTCCATCTTCGCCAGGGTATCTGTCTCGCCGCGATAACCCTTGATTTGTGCCAGGCCGGTGATGCCCGGTTTTACTTTGTGACGCAACATGTAGCCATGGATCGCCGTGCGGTAAAACTCGTTGTGAATCACGGCATGTGGGCGCGGGCCGACAATCGACATGCTGCCGGTAATGACATTGAAGAACTGGGGTAGTTCATCCATTGAAGTCTTGCGCAAGAATGCACCAAATGGCGTTATCCGGCTGTCGTCTTTGGACGCCTGTACAAGCTGTTTGTCGCCCGCATCCATTACCGTCATAGTTCTGAACTTCCACACTGTAATCGGCTCGCCACCTATACCGTAGCGCCGTTGACGAAAGAGAATTGGTCCTTTGGAGGATAATTTAATGCCTGCGGCGATTAACAGCATTGGGATGGCAATCAGCGTTAGGATTAGGCTGCCAGCAACCAGATCAAGAGACCGTTTAGCAAAGTTGTCGAGGCCGGTATGGGGCGATTCAAAGACACTGATCGCCGGCATGCCTTGAATATCCAGCCAACTGGCGGTTAGCAGATCAAAACTGAAGAGGTCGAGCATCATGTAGGCAGACACTGTGGTGTCGGCCAATTCATTGAGTAGCTGCTTGATGCGCTTCTCAGCTGCTAGGGGCAGAGTGATGAATATGGTGTCTATAGTCCCGGCCTTGGCCTGCTCAATCAGCTCCTGGGAACCGCCTTTGATAAGGCTTGAATCAGATATAAAGCGACGTGTGCCATTGGTTTTACGGTCATCAAAATAGCCGACGAAATTGTATCCGGACCAAGGCATGTGGTGAATACGACCCTCCAGGCTGGCGCCCAATTCGGTGGCGCCGTAAATAGCCACAGATTGCGCCCGTACTCCGGTATAGCGAAATAAGCGCAAGACCATGCGCAATATGGAATGCCACGAAATAAGCTCTATGGGAGTGAGTACAAACCAGTAAAGGACCACCTCACGGTTATACAGGTCAGAGGGATGAAAGATCACATCCGCCAGAATAAGCACTAGGATAATCGTCAGCCAATTGCTGCCTACGCCGGTGACCTCTGCCCGAAGACTGATATCGCGCCAAGATTTACTGTGACTGGACTCCGAGAGAAAGCTAAACAGGACAATAGAGATCAATAGCAACCAGCTATACAGCGGTACCCAGCTGAGTTTGAGCACCGAAACCAACGCCACAAGAGTGCAGCCTATAATCGCCGCATCTATAAGGCGAGAAAAGGCATTAATCTTGGCGTCGTGACGACGTACCATCCTTGATATTTGATCGGCCATAAGACAAAACTGACTCTAAACAATAATTTCCTGATCTGGAGTGTACGCCACCGACAGGTTGTGTCGATTGCGTAACATCCAAATTGTGAATCAGTTCTCTTTTAATCCGCCGCTAGATTACTGTTTTGATGATTTTCGTAAACCGGCCAAACCTACCAGACCAGATAGAAATAACCAGGCCGCAGCGGGAAGAGGTACTTCAGCGACTGCCCATTCAGTGTAGTGGGATACATCTTTACCACCAGTAATCGTCACTGCAACAGATTCAGTGGAAGGTCCATCACCAGCAACCAGATACAACCAAACCAACTTGGCAGCTTTTATAGTCAAATAACCGGAGAAGTCGGCACCAATGTTGATTGTCTTATCGCTGAAACCAGTCTCAACCTTATCCCCTGTCAGGCCGGGGATAACTACTCCCTGGAAGGCCAGCATATTCATCACGTCCGGATTTAAATGATCCTGGGCCGTGGAGACAGGTGCATTTTGGTTTTCGCCATAAAACTGGTTGGCATCAATATCGCTGATATCGCCAGCAGAAATTGTGCCGCCGCAGGGATTAGTGCAAAAAGATTCGTCGAGGGTAGCACCGTCGTTGTCCCCATCAACGTCTACACCGCCTGAAGTCCATACCGCCAACAGGTCGATACTGCCTGCCTGGGCTGGGTTCAACGCCAATAACCCTACAAAGAGGGTTGCTAATACTGTTATTTTCATGATGCTTTCCTTGGAGGTTTCTCCCTAGGATTCACAAAACATCTCTGGGAATTTTTGTGAATTGTTTTTGAGCAAAATGTGAGGTTCATCACATTTTGCAGTGGTAAGTTAAAAGATAGACTATGGCGGCGGACTGTCAAGCTACGAGGCTGAGAAGGTACTTGTTTACCCATAGCTTGAGATTTATTCCAGGCATTAAAAAAGGCGGCCCTTTCGGAGCCGCCTTTTTTGCACAACAAATACTGTTTGAAACCAGTATTTATCTGTTGAGCTTCTCTTTGATACGTGCAGATCGACCTGAACGCTCACGCAAGTAGTAGAGCTTGGCGCGACGAACTGCACCACGACGCTTCACTTCAATGCTGTCAACCAATGGGCTGTAAGTCTGGAACGTACGCTCAACACCGATACCGTTAGAGATTTTACGAACGGTAAAGGCAGAGTTCAGCTGACGGTTACGCTTGGCTAATACTACGCCTTCGAATGCCTGCAGACGCTCACGAGTGCCCTCTTTTACTTTTACCTGTACAACAACGGTATCACCGGGGCTGAAATCAGGAATTACTTTGCTCATCTGCTCTTTTTCAATCGCAGCAATTATCGATACTTTGTTAGTCATTTCTTGCTCCTCAATTTTCATTGGTTGGTGGCATGCCACCTGTTTTAGAGCTCTGTACAGAGAGGATGGTCACTATCCTTTGCCATCATCTGCCAGCGCAGCACTCATTTCCTTGAGTAGAGCCTGTTGCTCAGGGTTGAGCTCGAGGCGGTCCAGTAAATCTGGTCTTCGCTGCTGGGTTCGCACTAATGCTTGCTGCAAACGCCAACGTCTAATTTTTTCGTGGTTACCTGACAACAGTACAGCTGGTACAGGCTGCCCTTGGTAATCCTCTGGCCGCGTAAAGTGCGGACAGTCTAATAGGCCTTCGGCAAAGGAGTCCTGATCAGCTGAGTCCTTGTGTCCTAGGGCTCCTGGTATTTGACGAATTAATGCATCCATCAACACCATGGCAGGCAATTCACCGCCGCTGAGTACGTAGTCACCTATGGACCACTCCTCATCTACCTCTTGCTCTATCAGCCGCTCGTCGATTCCCTCGTAGCGGCCAGCAATCAGTATGAGTGACCGCTGTGTAGCAAATTCGTTTACTGCGCCCTGATTAAGGACCTGGCCCTGGGGGGAGAGATACACCACTTTGGTGTCTTCACCTGCCCACTGCTTAGCGGCAACTATAGCCCTGCGCAGGGGTTCTACCATCATCACCATGCCAGGGCCACCGCCGTAAGGCCGTGCGTCGACTGTCTGGTGACGGTCTTCAGTAAAGTCTCTTGGGTTGAAGCTTTGACACTCCAGCAAGCCGTTCTTTACTGCGCGTCCGCTAATGCCGTATTCGGTCAGCGAACTGAACATTTCAGGGAACAGGGTAATCAGTGCGATTTTCATTTACCTGTCCTCTGATACTGCTCGCTTTTTAAAGCTGCTATTTATTAGCGTTTCTAAAAAGCCGGATCCCAGATCACGTCAATCCGCTTGTCCACCATGCTTATGCTGGTGACAAATTGATCAACGTAAGGGATTAATCGCTCTTCCCGATCGATACTCTCGCCATCGCCTTTGATGACTAGCACATCGTTGGCGCCAGTCTCGAGAAGCGACTTAACTGTACCCAGTCGAATTTGCTCACCTTCATAATGGCTAACCACTGACAGCCCTTCGAGCTGATACCAGTAATAGTCATTGCTTTTC
Source organism: Gammaproteobacteria bacterium (assembly GCA_963855085.1). Lineage (GTDB taxonomy): Bacteria > Pseudomonadota > Gammaproteobacteria > Pseudomonadales > Porticoccaceae > HTCC2207. Next base: position 619 of record CAWLBR010000078.1, on the reverse strand, counting down.
AGCTCAGGTAGCTTGGCTTTCTCGACCAAGATATCGTTGCCACACCAGGTCTGCGCTATATCGCGATCATCGATACCGGCAATGTGCGCAACCAGGCTTTCGCCGTGTTTACGCCACTCGTCGATCTGTATCGGCTTGACGCCAGCAGCTGTATCTATCAACCAAGGCTGATAAGAGCAGAGCGTCTCGACCTGTTCGGTGTAGGCATGGACTTTCACCCAGCCACGAACACCGAATACAGCTGTTATGCGACCAACAACCAGAGTTTCCATCAATCATGATCTCCAGATGTGTTCAGCAACAGATGCAGGTAGATTAGGCAGCTACTACTTGAGCCTTGGCAGCTTCTTTGATCAGCGACTTAACGCGATCACTAACCTGTGCGCCCTGGCCCTGCCAGTAAGTAACGCGGTCCATGTCCATACGCAGACGCTCTTCAGCACCGCGAGCAACCGGGTTAAAAAAGCCTACACGCTCGATATAACGTGCGTCGCGCGCGTTGCGTGAGTCAGAAACTGTGATGTGGTAAAACGGGCGTTTCTTAGCGCCACCACGTGCCAATCTAATTGTGACCATGTACTAAAATCCTGTGTTCAAACTGGCACAATCGCCAGAATTG
>CAWLBR010000077.1:0-10390 GCA_963855085.1 Gammaproteobacteria bacterium | reverse complement strand
CCCTTTGCTGGCAGATTAATCGACAAAGTCGGTTATCAGCAGGGCATCGTTATTGGTCTGTTGACCACCGCTGCGGGTTGCTGTTTGTTCTACCCCTCAGCCAGTCTGCATCTCTATCCGCTGTTCCTGTTTGGCTTCTTTGTTCTGGCCAGTGGTATTACTATTCTCCAGGTTGCAGCCAATCCATACGTGGCGGCCTTGGGGCCAGAGAAGACTGCAGCAAGCCGTCTTAATCTCGCTCAGGCAGCAAACTCCTTTGGTACAACTGTAGGACCTATCGTTGGTGCTGCATTGATTCTAGGTGTTGTGGCAGCAGATGCTTCAGCAGTTCAGGGTCCTTACCTGATGATTGCGGCCCTGCTCGTTGTCGCGGCGATTGTTTTCCGCAGCATTAAGCTTCCGGTTCTGACTCATATGGAAACCGAAGAGAAAGCTGAAGGCAGCGTCTGGGAGCACCGTCACCTAGTATTGGGTGCACTGGCAATCTTCCTTTACGTTGGTGGTGAAGTGTCTATAGGTAGCTTCCTGGTCAACTACTTCTCCGAGAGCTCGATTGGTGGTCTGACCACTGCAGAAGCTGGCGAGATGGTTGCCTACTACTGGGGAGCGGCCATGATCGGTCGTCTGATTGGCGCTGTATTGATGAACTATGTTGCCGATACCAAGTATCTGGCGATTAATGCTGTGATCGCTATCGTCATGATCGTGGTCAGCATGAACACCAGCGGCAGTGTCGCTATGTGGTCTATTTTGGCTGTTGGTTTCTTTAACTCGATTATGTTCCCAACCATCTTTACCCTCGCGGTGAAAGGTTTGGGTTCGATGACCAGTAAAGGTTCTGGCTTTGTTTGTCAGGCCATTGTTGGCGGCGCACTGATTCCATTGGTTCAGGGTGTGGCAGCGGATACCATGGGTATTCAGCTGAGCTTTATCGTTCCAATGCTGTGCTACATCTACATCGGTTGGTACGCGCTGAACGGTGCTGAAAGACAAGCATAAGACTGCAGTAATCTCGTCGGGCGGGCCTAGGCAATAGGCTCGCCCAATGAGGCTTTTAACGATTCCAAAAACCTCCTCTCTACCCCATTTAAATTTGATCCCACACTTCCTGTTGAGCTTCTTTTAAAAGATAGCTTGTAGCTTTCTGTGGTTTTTCTGCGGGCAGCTTTTTAAACAGCGACTAATAGATAGCTGTTCTTAATGAGCGGACGGTACTTTGATGCTTATTTTACGAGCTTGTTCTGGGGAGCTTGTCTGAGGGTCTTAATGATTCACCGAACCAAGCACTGGGAGCCAGGCTTGATCCGATGAAGTTGTCACTGGGAAATAAGGCAGTAGCCTCTTATCCCGCTTCTACAATACGCTTCATGTCAGTCATATAGCCGCGCAGTTCGTGGCCAATGATTTCAACATCATGGTCGCGAATCGCATCGTTCACTTCGATTAAACGAAGGTTGTCGACGGCGTTAGAACTATCGGTTAAACCACCACCCAACTCTTCCAGAGTCAGTGAGCTAGCATGGGCTTGCAGCAGTGGCACAGCAGCGTGGGTAAACAGGTAGTTACCGTATTCCGCTGTATCAGAGATCACTACGTTCATCTCGTAGAGCTTGTTGCGAGCAATACAGTTGGCGATCAGTGGCGTCTCATGAAGTGACTCGTAATAAGCAGACTCTTCAATAATGCCCGAAGCAACCATAGTCTCAAAGGCCAGCTCAACACCGGCTTTGATCATTGCTACCAGATAAATACCTTTGTCGTAGAACTCTTGCTCAGTGATTTCGATATCGCAATCTGCAGCCTGCTCAAAAGAGGAGTCAGCAGTCTGTGCGCGCCACTTCAGCAAGTTAGCATCGTCGTTGGCCCAGTCGACCATCATAGTGCGTGAAAACTCACCCTCGATAATGTCGTCCATATGCTTTTCAAACAGTGGGCGCAGAGTCACTTTGAGTTCTTCTGACATATCAAAGGCTTTGATTTTCGCTGGGTTGCTCAGACGATCCATCATATTGGTGATGCCGCCGTGCTTGAGGCCTTCAGTCACTGTTTCCCAACCGTACTGAATCAGCTTGCGGGCATAGGCCGCGTCGACACCTAGATTAATCAGCTGCTGGTGACCCAAAACTGCACCGGTCTGCAACATGCCGCAAAGAATAGTTTGCTCGCCCATCAGGTCAGACTTAACTTCAGCAATAAAGGAAGATTCCAAAACACCAGCACGATCGCCGCCAGTAGCAGAGGCATAAGCTTTAGCGATTGCGTGACCGTTGCCCTGTGGATCATTCTCAGGGTGAACTGCGATCAGTGTTGGAACGCCAAAGCCGCGCTTGTACTCTTCGCGTACTTCAGTGCCTGGGCACTTGGGTGCAACCATAACAACTGTCAGGTCAGGACGAATCTGCATGCCTTCTTCAACAATGTTAAAGCCATGTGAATAGGCCAGAGTTGCGCCTTGCTTCATCAGTGGCATAACCGCAGTTACCGCAGCAGTGTGCTGCTTGTCAGGCGTCAGGTTCAGAACCAGATCGGCAGCCGGAACCAGCTCTTCAGCGGTGCCAACAGTAAAGCCATTCTCTGATGCCCAAAGAAACGACTGACGCTTCTCGGCAATCGCCTGGGCGCGCAGTGCGTAGGAAATATTCAAACCAGAGTCGCGCATATTGAGACCCTGGTTAAGGCCCTGAGCGCCACAGCCAATAATGACAATGTTCCAGTCTTTGATAAAATCACAGCCATCGGTAAATTCGCTGCGGTCCATAAATCTACATTTGCCCAGCTGCGTCAGTTTGTCGCGCAAGCTCAGGGTATTAAAGTAATTAGCCATTTTCAGTCTCCGGCCACCGGGAATCGGTGGATTGTTGAATTTATAAGGTCGGCAAGTGTACTTGATTTACTGTGTTGCTTAAAACGATATATATTCACCATAGTGTTGCGTATTTTGCAATATAGGTTGGGTGGGGTTAAGCTACTTCCATGGATATTCGATCACTCACATTGTTTCAACACCTGGCCACCAGTCTGCATTTCGGCAAAACTGCTGCCGCCTATCATGTCAGCCCCTCGACCCTGAGTCGCTCGATTCAGCGCTTGGAAGAGCAGCTCGGGGCTCAGTTATTGATCCGCGACAATCGTTCGGTGCTGCTGACTAACGAAGGCAAGAAAGTACTGGCCTATGCGGATCAGCAAATTAGCCAATTCGACGGTTTGAAGCAGTCGCTTAATCAGTCGCAAAAAGAGCTTAGCGGTTCTCTGAAACTCTACTGTTCGGTAACCGCTTCTTATTCTTATCTGCCGCCCTTGTTAGAAAAATTTCGTCAGGCCCACCCCAACATTGATATTAATCTAGATACAGGTGACGCCGCTGATGGTATTGATCAGATTAAAAATCAGAAAGTCGATTTAGCCATTGCCGCACGACCGGATGAACTGTCGTCGCGTATTCACTTTCAGACCATAGCTACAGTGCCTCTGGCGATTACAGCGCCAACGATTAACTGTGCGGTAAGAAAAGCTCTGCAGGCAGAGACCATCGACTGGGCCAGTCTGCCGATTATTTTGCCCGAGCACGGTGTGGCGCGAAAACGATTCGAGCAGTGGTTTAGGCAAAAATATAGCGGTCGCCCCAATGTCTATGCTCAGGTCTCGGGGCAGGAGGCACTGGTGAGTATGGTGGCGCTGGGCTGTGGTATTGGTATAGCACCCAATGTGGTGGTGGAGAATAGTCCGGTTAAAGATCGCATTGAATTGCTGCCGGGCACCCGTATTGCGCCCTTTGATTTGGGACTCTGCTGCTTTAAGAAAAAACTTAACGATCCTTTAATAGCAGAATTTATGGCCATGGCAGGGCAGGCTTAATATTTTCTTAATTGTCAGCCCTTTGCTGACAGGCTTGGAAGGAAAGGTTGAATCCTTAAGCGGACACTTATATAGCTCTTTTTAACAGGGCCTTTTAAAAGCTACTGCGGCGTTGCCTAATTTGTTCTAATGGAGGCCATCTAACAGCGTGCCTCAGGCTTGGAATAATCCCATCAACGATGAAATAGTTAACTTACTCGAAGCCAACAAACATAATGCCTGGATGCTTATTTTTCCTCTGGCATTTATCGAAGCCTGCCCCGGCATTGGCCTTATGATCTCCGGCGCGATTCTCTTAGCGGTCGCCGTTTTTCTGTACAGCGAGCAGGTACTGACCCTGACACAGATGCTGCCTCTAGCTTTTGCCGGCGCCTGTCTCTCGGATCATCTGGGCTTTTATCTTGGTCGCTGGCTTGGCGATAAACTGCACAACACCGCATTTGCTAAGAAGCGCGCCAGTCAGTTGCAGAAGGCTGAGCACTTTATTCTAAAGCATGGCACTGGTGCCATAGTCTTAGGTCGTCTGGTCCCTGCTGTAAGGAGTCTGGTGCCCATGCTGGCCGGTGTCAGTGGCACAGGCCGGCTTAAGTTTAGCCTGATTGATTTGCTGGCTTGCGCGGTGTGGACGGCAGGATTGGGCGTATTGGTAGTGAGTCTAGGTAATCTGGTTCCTGAATAATCAGGCTTCCTACTAAGGCTTATTAAAACTCTCGTGTCTCGCCAATATCCAGAACCCAGCTATTAGTGGTGCCCAATTGGGTTTCTTCCGCGGCAGCTTTAAAGCGCAGTGGTGGTTCTGAAATAGGCTCATCAGATAGATCAAAAGTGCCAAAGTGCATGGCGACAGCTGTATCGGCTTGCACATCCAAGGCCGCCTGCACAGCTTCCTCCGGATTCATATGCGATGCTTCCATCATGGCCTTGGGTTCATAAGCCCCTATAGGAACAGCTGCCAAATCAAAGGGCCCCAGCTTGGTGCCAATCTCTTTAAAGCCATCAAAATAGCCGGTGTCTCCGGCAAAGTAAAAGCGCCGCTCAGGCCCAGTAATAGCCCAGGATGACCAGAGTGCTTTGCGCGTATCCGTGAGACTGCGCTTGCTCCAGTGCTGAGTCGGCAGGCAGTGAATGGTGGTGCCTTTATAGCTGGCTGTATCGCCCCAATTCAATTCTCGAACCTGATCTATGCCATTTTTGCGCAAGAGGTCGCCATTGCCCTGGGGCACAAAAAACACAGTTTCAGGATTCAATGTTGCCAGGTCGCGCAAAGTGGGTAGATCGAGATGGTCGTAGTGATTGTGTGAGATCACCACAAAGTCTATAGCCGGTAAATCGTTCAATGCCAGGCCGGGGTCAACCCATCGGCTGGGACCAATAAGTGGCACCGGGCTCGGTGTTTGAGACCAGATAGGATCGGTTAAAAAGTTTACTCCATCCATCTGTACCAATAGAGTGGCATGACCGATCCAGGTGACTGTGGGAGTATCTATGTTATTCCGCAGGAAGCTACCATCGTTTGCCACCTGTTTTGGTGCTCCGGCATCACTGCGAAACATTGTGCCAAAGCGGCGCAGAAAAAATGATAGACGCACAGCGGTGGAGCCATGGGATAGGTCGCCCTGATAATTAGTAAAGCGGCCCTGCTCATCAATGGGCGCTGAATCGAACAGTAGTTCGCCGACAGCCCCAGCTTGGTCTTCAGCAGATTGGGCTTCGACTTGAAGTGTTGCAATAGCGAGAATAAAACCCAGAGCAAAAAGGTGGTGGGATTGTTTTTTTATCATTATTAGGTCCCCTAGACGGCAATATTCTAACCGAAGCGATCCTATGGTGAATGGATTTTTACGCATCAATTAGAGCTTTAAAGGGCCCTTTCATCCTGCGTACCTTATCTTTCGACGCTTGAAAGCTCTAACCAAATTCGAATAGATTCGTGGCGTGGTAAGCTAGGCTCCCGATAAGGGCAGGTTTTTAGCAGAATCTGAACCAAAAAATTATAAAACTGAAAAGTATTACGACAAACCATTAAAAGGGGAGATCATATTTTGGACCCGTTAGAGTCTATTGACAGTCAACCAGTTGTTGCGATTACCACGGAAAAATCCGGCTTTTATAAGGGCTTTAATCGAGTCGTTGCTATGGTCCCCAAGCTGTTTATCGCAGCATTAATTATCTGGGTGGGCCTGTCTCCCTCTGCTGCAGGTGAGCTGTTGCTGAGCATGCAAAATTGGACTACGGCCAATTTTGCCGGTTGGTATATCTATGTCACTGCCTTCTACACGCTGGTCTGTTTAGTGCTGGGTATCTGGTCTCGCACGGCGCATGTAAAGCTGGGCAAGGCCGATGAAAAGCCTGAGTTTTCCATGTTTACCTGGCTGTCGATGATGTTTGGTGCCGGCATTGGTATTGGCATGCTGACCTATTCCACCGCCGAACCGATCTTTCACTTTGCCAATAACCCCGACACCATTAAGGGGCTCACTAACAGCCTCAATGAAGACAATGTCCGCAATGCCTACAAATGGGCGCTGCTGCACTATGGTCTGACCCCCTGGGCCTGTTATGGCGTAGTCGGTATGTCCTTGGGTTACTTCTCCTACAACCGCGGTTTACCGTTGACGATTCGCAGTGCACTGCAGCCGTTGTTCGGTCGAGCCATGTCAGGCAGCGCAGGCAATGTTGTGGATATAGTGGCGATTCTAGCGACCATTGTTGGCCTCAGTGTCACCATAGGTTATGGCGTCTCTCAGCTGGCTTCAGGTTTTTTCAATATCAGTGGCGCGGAATGGCTGGTGGATAACAGCGGCAAGCCTACTCTGGTAGCTCAGCTGGTTGGGTTGGTTCTTATTATCAGTGCTTCCTGCCTATCGGCCATGTCAGGACTGAAAAAAGGTATCAAGTGGCTATCTAATATTAATATGGGCCTGTCGGCCTTTGTGATCGCCTTCTTTGTCATATTCGGCGCGACCTTCTTTGCCCTGCAAACTTTTTTCTACGCTATCTGGGATTACCTGGTGGCAATGCCGGCCATGTCGACCACCATATGGTCAGGCAGTGGTGAAGACCCTTCTGCCGCATTGCAGAGCTGGCAGGGTGCTTGGACTATCTTCTACTGGGCCTGGTGGATCGCCTTTGCGCCATTTGTAGGACTATTTTTAGCCCGGGTATCTCGCGGCCGCACTATTCGTGAATATGTTATTGGCGCGATGATTATTCCCTCATTGATCTGTCTGGTCTGGTTTGCCTTTGTCGGCGCCACGGCCATTGACCTGGAATTGTCTGGTATTGCTCAGGGAGTCATTGTTAATGCAGACATTTCCGCTCAGCTATTTAAAACCATTAACCTGATTCTCTCCCCTGAGCTGGCGATTGCACTGTCAGTGGTGATTGTTGTTTTGCTGATGACCTTTCTAGTCACCTCAGCAGACTCGGGGATTCTGATTATTAATACGCTAGCTTCGGGTGGCAATCAGAGCCAAAAGCAGGCTAAGCATGTCATTATCTGGGGGGTGATCTTTGCGCTATTGATCGGCGTGTTACTGTCTGCCGGTGGTATGGATGCCCTGAGGTCGGTGATGATTATTGGTGCATTGCCGTTTTCAGTGGTGATGGCGCTGATGGCGATTTCGTTGGTGAAAACGCTGTTGATTGAAGAGGGCTAATTTGCACTGTTATTAAAAGGCCCCAGTATTATCATTGCGACTGGTCGCATTTAATACTGGGGCCTTTGGTGTCTTTCTTTTTGCCGGGTTAGAGTTCTTTATAGCGGCCCGTTTTGCTCAGTGGGATTTGTCCATATTGTGGACCATACTGATGTGCCATTGATGTAATAGACCCCGTCACCATGGATAACCGATCGGTTGCGACTACTTTGGTACCATTCGCGGATAACTTTAATTTGACCAATCTCATCAATTGAGGCCAATTCAGCGCTGTCTTTGCCATTGAGTTCAAACAGGTAGAGTCGGTCTTCATCGCGATAGCCCGTTTCTTCATCGTAAAAGCTCATGGTGGCGGGCACCAAGAACCGATCCTGAGACTGACTAATCGCCTGATAGGTAAATGCGTGGCGGTTATAGCGTGCCTCGGAGTGGCTCCACTGGGCGCCTTCATTCTCGCCGAGTACATTGGTACCCAAAGAGTAGGGATCACTGATTTCAGCGACATTAAACAGCTCCAACTTCACCAGGCCGTTTTCATCCTGCCCTAGGCCGATTAATAACTCGTCGCTCACTGGATGCAGAAAGTCGGAGAACCCTGTAACTGTTAGCTCCCCGGCAATTAAGGGATCGGTTGGCGCGCTTAGATCTAGCACATAGAGTGGATCTATGCGCTCGAAGGTTACTAGGTAAAGTTTGTCGCCAAAAAATCGTACCCCATAGAGATCTTCGTTAGGCTTGCCAATTGCCTGGGGGCGCTCAGTGTTGGGCAGTGTTGCAACCAATTCCATTTCAAGTTCTTGAGTATTTAATTTCAGAACCGATAACTGGTGATCAATACGATCTGACTCATCACCGGTGTGCTGAGTGGTCACTATTCGAAGATAACCCTCATGTTCATTGATGCGGAAATCTCGATCGCCACTTAGGTAGAGCGCACCTTCTACAGCCCCTGAGCCTTGGTAGCTGAGTGCGGGTGATAACTCATAGGCATGCACAAGTGTACGTGGGCTCTCATCAGAATAGTCAATCTGAGTAAGGTAGATAGCATTCTCACTGACATAAATGCCAGCGGTAGGTTCAAGATAACAGCTGCTATTGGCAATGGATTGATCAGCAAGGTCAACGGCAATTAACAATGTCATTGTCGGGTAGCCAGTTTCAGCGGGCGACAGTGCATTGTCGGTATCAGCTATCAGGCAGTCATTGGCTCCGATCAGCAGGCTCTCAACCCCATTGACGGAGACCTTTGGCAGAAGGTCTTCTACCGTTAGCTCGCTTAACAGGGTTTCATTCTCGATGACTTCTTGATCCGTTGGATAGTAGTGAAAACCCTCTACCTCAGGAGTGTGCCGAGCGACTAGGTAAATAATGTCGCCTTTTTTACGGCTGTTGACGAACCCGCCCTCGAACTCGATTTGCATCTGCGTGGTAGGGGCGCTGATGTCGCTAATGTCGTAAATATTCAGTGCTGTGGTCTGTCCCTGCCAGCTCGATATTCTGGAAAACGAGCTGCCGTAGCTACCCCACCAGCCTGAGCTGCTGATCGCGGCTAATTGAGAACCGTGGGTATAGAGCCCTTCAACGGTTCGAGAGTCCTCTAAAGCAATGGTCGCAACCTCTGTAGCACCGGCATTGTCAGGATCTGTTGCAACAATACGAATGCTGCGATTTTGGCTCTCAGGGGAAGGCATGATATCCGCCATGCGAGCCTCTGCTGAGTCCTCCACCCTCACAATATCGTCGACGATAAAGCAGCAATCCATACCGCGGGTCGGGGCTATAAATAAGTGGTCGCCGTTGTATTTAACAAAATCATGTTCGTCGACATTGGCTTCCAAGGTATAGGTCGTGGTGAAGCTTGACCCTGAATCTTCCATCGTCATTACCGGAATAGCATCATTCTGGAAGTCTACGACACCATTTCGCAAGACGCTTCTGTTAAGCGTTTCACCGAATCCCTTGGTGACAGATTGCACCAGCATAGCGTCATTTTCGAGGGGGACTAATAGTCCTTTAGGCTGCGCTTGATCGTCTCCCGGCGCACCAGTGGATCCGCCGCCGCAGCCGGCTAGAAGAGCAACAAAAATATAGGGCCAAAAATTGCTTAAGTTACTGCTCATAAAAAACACTCTCTGATTTAATTACTCTGGCGGGCAAGGATAACTGACCATTTTTTCAGATCTACGGTCTCAATGCCAATTGAGCGAAATTACCCCGCTTATTCATTTCTTGTCTAGAGGATTACTAGCTGATGTTGAGGCAATATTTTAACGAGAGGGTTTTAAATACGGTCGCAGGCAACCTGCAGTGCCTTGATAAATATCAAGGGAATGGAAATGTATAAGTCATTGAAAGGTATAAGTCATTGAAATGTATGGTAGCTACGGGCGGACTTGAACCGCCGACCCCAGCATTATGAATGCTGGATAGATATATTTAACTTATTGTTTTTATAACCATTTCAGGGCATCTGTAGCCAGTTTAAAGCCCCTAAGGTCCTACAAAATCACGGTAAATCCCTACAAAATCCCTACAGTGGAGTGGAGGGGGTAGTGGTTTGATATATGGGGCACTTTATATATGTGGTTCCATGCCTTGTCGCATGTTTTGTTACATCAATGCAATCGACTAGTTTTTCGATCCTCACGCGGAAATGATGTCTCCAACGAACTCAGAATGATAAATCTCACCCCATGCCGAACTCTAACAAAAGAAGCTTAAAACTTTTCACATTCCCCTGCTCTCAGAATGTCCGAGTCATGTTGACCATCCTTAGATGGATAACCTAAATAACCAAAATCACTTATAAGGACTGACAGAAATCTCTTGGTATTTTTGTTGTACTTGAAAAATCTTCCAAGATTATAGGCGTCGGT
>CAWLBR010000076.1:0-10632 GCA_963855085.1 Gammaproteobacteria bacterium | reverse complement strand
TGGCCGACTTTGAAGATGAGTCTGTTGAGACTATCGAAATTGGCGCCAAAATCAATCTCGCCGATGGCCGTGGTCGTCTGAATATTGCCGCATTTAGCAGCAACTATGAAGATGTTCAGGTCTCTACTTTTGACGGCAATGCCGGCTTTGTAGTGGGCAACGCAGCAGAGTCTGAGGTTCAGGGTATCGAAGCTGATGTGCTTTACCGCCTGACCGAAGAACTCACTCTTAACGGTGCCTTTGCTTATCTGGATGCTACTTACAAATCCTTCCCTGGTGCCGGCTGTAACCTAGCTCAATCACTAGTTTGGACAGGTACAGGCGGATGTGTTCAAGATCTGAGCGGCCAGCCGTTGCAGTTTGCTCCTGAGCACACAGCTAACATTGGTATCAGCTATGAGCGAGAACTGTCTTCAGGTTTACTACTGAGTGCTGGTTTGGACTACAACTGGAGCGACGATGTGGTTGTCTCTGCCGACTTGGATGAGAACTTAGTCCAGGAAAGCTTTGGTAAACTCAACGCCCGTATCGCCATTGCTGGCAATGACCAGTGGCAGGTCTCCCTAGTAGGCAAAAACCTCACTAGCGAAGATACCTTTATGTGGGGTAACGACATTCCACTGGGTTCACTGGGATTCAAAGGCGCTTACTTCAAGCTGATTGATCCACCGCGCACTGTTGAAATCGCAGCTCGCTTGAACTTCTAAGTGCAAATTAAGAGTTCTACTTGAGAGTTCTACTTGAGAGCGCTTAAGTAACTAGCACTAAGAGTGAAATAAAAAACCGTGGCCTTGGCCGCGGTTTTTTTGCGTCTGTATTTAAGCTTTATCAGCACCCTGTTGATGACAATCCCTTATGACAATCTGGTGTGTCATCCCGAGCGTAGCCGAGGGATCTCCCTGGTGTACTGCCTTTCACATTTTACGCTGCAATTCTGCATGAGATCCTTCGGTTCGCTGCACTCTCTCAGGATGACAGGACTGAGTGTCATCCCTCAGCCCCCTAAATATTTCAGTGAAGCCATGTAGACCCTTTGCGATCAATCAGGGCCCGCTTATGGGTTTGTCATTTTCAGACTGAGATAGCGCCTTGTTTGAGCGACAGCGAGTTGCGCGAACGTTGAAAATGCCAAACACATGGGACCGATCGCGAAGGGTCTGCATGGGTTTGCCCGCGCCCAATAAAAAGATCCTTCGGCTGCGCTCAGGATGACAGCATGGCGTGTGATTCCAACTAAGCCACCCAGCTTGGTGACTAGACTAGCTCTCCCGCCGTGGCCCAGGAAAAAAGCGATTAGTCCTCCGCTGATACTCTGTATAGCCAGGGCGTTTCTGCACCGAATAATGCTCCGAAGGCACCGCACCGGTGACATAGACCAGAGTGCTGTACATCATTCTCGAGGTAAACAGCAGACCAAACCCAAGCAGCACCCAAACCAGTGTGGTTTCACTACCCTGCAGTGCTAACCAAGAAGGTATCGCCGCGATTACCAGGCCATTCCACACCATCCATTCAGCAAAATAATTCGGGTGTCGCGTGTAACGCCAGAGTCCCACATCGCAGACCTGGCGCTGTTTACCCTCTTTTTTCATCTTTTGTAGAAAGTTTAATTTTTGCATATCCGCCACAGTTTCCATAGCAAATGCCAGCAGCCAGATGACCAAGCCAGCCAACTCAAACATCGAAAATGTCGGACTATTATTCGAGGCGATAATAAAAATCGGCAGCGCCAAAAAGGATGCATTGGCCAGGCCCTGAGAAATGGCATCCACCTGCAGGGCCAACTGAACATTGGTTTTGCCGTCCTTCTCCCAGCGTCCCCGTTGATATTGATAGCGGGGGAATTCCTTTTTCAAAAGCCCCATACGCCACATTTTCAGTGCGCCCATGCCCATACGCAGGCCAATCAAAACCAACACGCCACTGACCACCAATGAGCGCACCCAGTTACCATCGCTGAACCAATAGCTAATCACACCGAGTAACACCAGCCCCCAGGGCCAGCCTATATCCACATAGCTCATGCGTTCGGTACGCCAAATTGGCAGGCAGACCACTAGGGCAAATAGCACCAACTGGCCCAGTCCGTTGATCAGACCTATTTCAGAAAATGTAGAGGTATAGAGAATCAGGGCCCATCCCAGTAGGAATGGATACAGCGGGCGGAAGTATTTCATAGGGTTAAATCTTTTCTATTTTTATCGACGTCGATAGTAGTAACGACCTAGGTAGGCAGTATATCTCTAGTCGTTATTGTTTATTTTTTTAAAATTCTATTGGCTCTCGACAAACCGTGAATCTGGCGTGCCGACAACAGTGGTTTGAAATATAAAAATATTGCCCGCCTCTGGCTCGGCTAACAGTGCCTGCTCATCAAGTCCCTGAGTTGCACTGGTGATGAAGAGTCTATCCAGCTGAGGCCCGCCAAAGGCAACACAGGTTGGTTGGCTTACTGGCAGCGGCAGCACAAAATCAATTTTCCCTGCAGGACTGTAGCGAACCACCTGACTGGCGCCCCACTGGGCATTCCAAATATAGCCTTCGGAATCCACTGTTGAGCCATCGGGAAAGCAGCCTTTTTCGGTGCGCACTAAACAGCGTTGATTGGCGATAGCGCCAGTAGCCGCGTCGAAATCGTAGGCATTAATTCGTTGAGACGGGGTATCGGCATGGTACATAACCGTCGAGTCTGGACTCCAGCAGAGCCCATTTGAAATGGTTAGCCCAGAGACTTTGCTGGTGACCTGCAATTGCTGATCTAGGCAGTACAGCGCACCGCCGCCCTGATCCCCAGACTCAACCATACTGCCTGCCCAAAAGCGCCCCTGCCGATCGGCGCGACCATCGTTGAGTCGGGTGCCCGGATTATCTTGCTCTGTCTTTTGTAGCCATTTCAGGTCTTTATTGTGGGGGTTGAAATAGGCAAAGCCACTGGCAAATCCACAGATCAAATAGTCACTGTCGGCGACCAGAGCAAAGGACCCCAAGCGCTCAGGAGTGGACCAGTGATCGAGCTGTTTATCCCCGGGGTTATAGCGATAGAGTTTGCAGCCATCAATATCAGTCCACCAAGCAGCGGCACCTATGGCATCCCAGATAACGCCCTCCCCCAAGGTGTTTTTAACCTTGAGGGTTTCAATTAATGCTGCTTTGACCATTCTGTTTTAACCGTCCCTTTCTGTCTAAAGTGCTTTCTAACGTGCAATCTAAAGCAATTTAAAGTGCAGCCTTAAGTGCAGCTACTACCGCCAGCGCCCGCTGATGCACCTGCTCGGCACTGTCACCGGGCTTGTAAAGTTCAGAGCCAATACCAAAACCATCGACGCCCGCGCGTAACCAAGCGGCGGCTGAGCCTGCACCCACACCACCCACTGCCAGGACTTTGCAGTCCGTCGGTAATACGGCGCTAGCCCCTTTGATATGTTCCGGGCCATAGGTTGCCGCGGGGAATAATTTTAAATAGCGGGCGCCAGCCTGATAGGCGACCAGGGCTTCAGTGACGGTTGCCCAGCCCGGCATGGGCACCATACCCAGGGCAAGGCTGCGGGCGATTACGGCGGCGTTGGTATTGGGGCTGACGGCGATTTGACCGCCAGCAGCGGCAACGCCCTCGGCATCGGCTTCAGTCAACAGAGTGCCAGCGCCGATCACACAGCGATCGCCCAGAGCGTCGGCTAAGTTTTTTATGCTCACCAGTGGCTCTGGGGAATTTAAAGGGACTTCAATAATGCCGATACCGGCACTATAGAGAGACTCTCCAATGGCCACGACTTCCTCTGGTTGTACGCCGCGTAAAATTGCCACTACGGGCATCTTAGCAAACCAGTTTTCAAGCTTTTCGTTCATAACAATATGTCTCTTAAGAGAAGTGAAGAGCTTCAAAAAACAGCTTCGTAAACAGCTTGGTAACCGGAGAGCGCAATTTGAGTTGCGTCTCGCAGTTCGGCTTTGACAGCCACAGATTCCAGAGCGAGTTGATAGCAGCGGCTCAGTGCCGAGTCACCGATCAGATCAACAGATGAAATGGCACCCATCTGTTTTTCCATCAACGCCAGCGAACCAACCACATCGGAGCCGATCAATAGACCGGACAAATAAGAGCAGGCATAAAGCTCCGACAACTCACCTAATACCTGACGGCTGCGAGTGGCAAATAGCGCCTGTAGCAGCTGACCCGATTCCAATGTTGTTGCAACCTTAACGCCCTGCATAAAAACATCATCGGAGAAATCTGCTGATTCAGTATTGGCAATCAGCACGCTGTGATTTTGTAATAGCGAATAGAGCTCGCCGGTCAGTGCGGTGACAAACGTCTCAATCTTACCCCCCCGCACCAGCACCCATTTATTATGAGTTCCGGGCAACACAATCAACTGGGCTGTTTCAGTTTCAATATCAAGAGCCCCGCGCATCCATCCCAATAACTGAAGCTCCTCCCCACGCATCAGGTCGGGCGTTCCCAGAGGATTGAGGGTTTTTAATCCGGAGATAATCGAAAACTCTATATCCCTAGCTTTAAAGACTGTGCGGCCACTGACAATTTGTTCGGCATTCGCAGGGCACTCTATATAAGGGGCAGCCTGCCAGCCAATATTCGAACCCACCATGCCCGACAGAATCACAGGCATAGACCCATGTTCATCAAACCAGTGGCCGGCTAAATCAAAAAATATCTGTTCAAAATCACCGTTGATCTGACTCACCCCCGGCCCCATCTGGGTGGCTAAAATATTCAGCGGTTGGCAAGGTTTGTGCTGGCACAGATAGAGACGCAAATGAGTCGTTCCCCAGTCCCCGGCAATAAACAGTGAGTCAGTCATGGTTTTAGGTCCTGCCGCCGTCAATGGTAAAGCTCTGTCCGGTGATCATACGGCTGTCATCTGCCGCCAAAAATAGGGCCAAATTAGCCACCTCTTCCGGCAATAGTCGCTGCTTCAGTGAGACCTGCTCCATCCAGTCCGCTTCTGCCTCTGGTGTCAGCCAGGTATCTAGCTGGCGCTGGGTCACCACCCAGCCGGGTAAAATTGCATTGACCCGAATATCCGCCTCGCCATAGTCCGCCGCCAGGGCTTTGCTCAAACCGACAATGCCCGCTTTTGCCGCTACATAGCCGGGCATATTGGCCGGCCCAAGCAGCGCATTGATAGAACTGAAATTAATAATTGAGCCGCCCTGTTTCTTCGTTTCACTGTTAGCCTCGCCCATAAGCTCAGCTGCAACCTGAGCAGCGAAAAACGTCGCATCCAGATTAATCGCCATGCAGTCACGCCAGCTCTCAGGGGTTACTTCAACGGGAGAATGACGGCGATCGTTGGCCGCATTATTGACCAGTGCCTGCAGTGGCCCCAAGTCATCAACAGCAAGACGAATCGAGGACTGCAGTGCCGGCACATCAGTCACGTCGACACACTTAAACCAGGGGCGTTTCCCGGTTTCGGCTTCAAGCCGGTCGCAGAGGGCTTCGGCTGCCACTGAATCCAGGTCGACAAAAGCCACCTGAGAATTCTGCAGGGCAAATGCCTCTACCATAGCAGCGCCAATACCTGTGGCACCGCCAGTAATAAATACGCAGCGCCCCGCGAGACTCGGGTAATTTGCACATTCACCCATTGGACACCCTCTTATATCGTTGAAAGAATTATTATTTTCGCAGGCTGGCGCCGACGTGGCCTGTATAGCGGCCTTTCTGTGTTTTAATATGGAACAACCTTAACGTGATTCGGCGGCAACAACAACGCTGATAAAAAGCACGAAAATAAAAACAATAAAAGGGGAACAGCTTGTTCATTAAATGGCTGCAGATTGCCGTATTTAGCTCATTGGCCCTCGTGAGTAGCATCACGACTAGTGCCGGGAATGCCGGCGAGCAACTTTATACCAACCAACCTCCTGTGACGCCAGAACTTGCTTTCCCCGGTACCTATGCCGTGGGCGTGACCACCATCACCGCGACCGACCCCAAACGTTTAAATACAGCTAATTTTATTCTCAATATTGAACGCCAGCTGGTACTGGAAGTCTGGTATCCGACGGCTCAGGCCAAGGCTGAAGAGCAGCGCCCCTTAGTAACCACCTATAAAAATGTCACCCGACTGCAAAACCCGTTTGAACTGCAGGGTCAGGCTTATCGCGATGTACCGGCCCTCAGTGAAGGCAGTTTTCCGCTGATCCTCTTGTCCCATGGCTTTACAGGCTATCGCACACAGATGTTTTATCTCGGTGAGCATTTGGCAAGTCATGGCTATATAGTAGTGGGTATAGATCATACCGGCTCGACCAATGCCGATATAAAAGAGACAGCGGATCGGGCAGCAGGCTTTACTGACACTCTCTACAACCGCGCTCGAGATCAGCAGTTCTTGCTCGATTATTTCACCGATCAAACATCCCCAGTAGAAGCCATTGTCGACACCGATAGAGCCGCGATTATCGGCCATTCTATGGGCGGCTTTGGCGCGATCAATACTGTCGGTGGCTGCTATGCCTTCGAGTCAAAATTTTTCAAACAAGCGGGTGTTCCCGCGGCCATCGCCATGGTTCTGCCCTTCGCCCTAAACTCCTGCTATGGCGGTCGTGAGCAGCTCGACCCGCGATGGAAAGCCGTGCAACTACTGGCACCCTGGGGCGGTGAAGCCAGTGTTCACGATATTGACGCTATGGCAAAAATCACTGTGCCAACCTTCTATCTGGCCGGTGATCAGGACAATACCTCGGGCTTTAAAAAGGGCATCAAACGACTCCATGAGCGCACTGGTTCTGAGCATAACTATCTGCTTGTATTTGAAAATGCGCGGCACAATATTGGCCCCCACCCTGCGCCAGCAGCGTCCTTTGCCACAGACTTTGAACTGGGCCATTACTTCGATCCGGTCTGGGATACAGAAACCATTAATAGAGTGGTCGAACATATGAGCCTGGCCTTTCTCGACTGTCATGTGAAAGTTGACCCAGCTGGCTGCGCCTATTTGCCGACTCGTGAAAGCAGTGAGCAATATGAAGGTGCAGATTCTCAGTTTCAAGATGCTTGGAAAGGCTTCAAACACCTCTGGGCCAGTGGACTGCAGTTTTATAAAAAATAATAAAAGCCACTACTTATTAAGGGCTAATCAATATGTTCGGAGTCTGTTACTACCCAGAGCACTGGCCGGAGTCCCAGTGGGACGAAGATGCCAAAATGATGGCCGACCTGGGTCTTACCTATGTGCGCATCGGTGAGTTTGCCTGGTCGCGTCTGGAACCCAATCCGGGAGAATATGACTTTGCCTGGCTGGATAAGTCTGTGGCAACCTTAGCCAGTGCCGGTCTAAAAGTCGTGATGGGCACCCCCACTGCAACACCCCCCAAATGGCTGATTGATCAGTACCCAGAAATACTACCCGTAGATCCAGATACCGGACGCACCCGCGGCTTTGGTTCTCGCCGTCACTATGATTTTTCAAGCCCGATTTATCTGCGTGAGTCACTGCGCATCACCGAAGCCCTAGCACAGCGTTACGGAACTAACGATGCAGTGGTGGGTTGGCAAACCGACAACGAGCTCTGCTGTCACGATACTGCGCTAAGTGGCTCTGAACTTGCTGGGCAAGCTTTCCAAGACTGGTGTCGCCGACGCTATAGCAGCATCCATAAACTTAATAGCGACTGGGGTAATGTCTTCTGGTCCATGGAGTATCGGGATTTTACTGAAATCGAATTACCCATAGGTGCGGTCACCGAAACCAGCCCAGCTCACCGACTAGCCTATCGACGCTTCTCCTCGGATCAGGTGATCAACTATCACAATCCCATGGTTGAGATGATTCGTCAGCATGCGCCGGGGAAATTTATCACCCATAACTTTATTCCCATGAATGAGACGGCAGTGGATAACTTTGCCCTCGCCGCAGGATTAGATTTCACCAGTTACGATAACTATCCCTTGGGACGCACCGACCTGTTACTGACCGACGCCCCCACAGAAGAACTGCGCCGCTATATGCGCACTGGGCATCCGGACTTTGCCACCTATTATCACGACCAAACTCGCGGGCTGTTAAATCGTGGATTCTGGGTGATGGAACAACAGCCTGGGCCGGTTAACTGGGCCAATAATAACCCTCGCCCTGCCCCTGGTATGATTCGTTTCTGGACTCTGGAAGCCTTTGCCCACGGTGCCGATTGCGTCTGTTACTTCCGCTGGCGTCAGGCGCCTTTTGCCCAGGAGCAAATGCATGCTGGACTGTTGCGACCGGACAACTCCAAATCCGAAGCCTGGCCAGAAGCCGAACAGGCCATGGCCGAAGTAGCGCAGCTGGATATGGAGAACCAGCCTTTACAGCCAGCCTCGGTGGCGATTATTACCGGTGCCGAAGGACTCTGGGTCAGCGATATTGAGCGACAGGGGGAAGCCTATGACTTTAATAATGTGCAGCTGTCCTATTACAGCGCCCTCCGTGAGTTAGGCGTTAACATCGACTTTATCTCCGTGGAATCAGATTTTTCAGCCTACAGATTAATTATTGCCCCGAGCCTGCCGATCGTTGATCAGGCCTTTGTGGACAGGTGTCATGCTTCTAGCGCGCAGTTTATATTTGGTCCAAGAGCCGGTGCCAAAACCTCAGAGTTTGCCTACCCCACCAGCTTGCCTCCAGGATTATTGCAACAGCTGATCCCCATACGGGTGCTCTCGGTTGAGACATTGCGAGCCGATTGCCAGGAACCCCTGAACTGGAATAATCATGTCTATGAGAGTGGTAGCTGGTGCGAGCAGTTGGATGCCAGTGGGTCTGACGACATCGAAATCGTCGCAAGCTACGAAAATGGTGAAGCGGCCATAGTCCGCAATCAGCGCTTTACCTATATGGCCACATTGACCAACAGAGCTTTTCTATTAGATTTTTTCCAGCAACAGTGCCAGCAAGCTGATATTCAGACCTATAGATTTGGTGAAGATATTCGTATCAGCCAGCGTGGCGATCTGATGTTTGCCTTTAACTACTCACAGCATCAACAGGTTCTTCCCTTAGACCCGGACACCATTTTTGTGTTGGGTAGCACGACTATAGAACCCCACGGCGTGACGGTGTGGAAGATCTAGAATTTTAAAAATTCCATTTAATAAAAATAATAAAATTAAAAAGAGGATTCCCCTTGAGTGAACAAACTATTCAGCTAGCTGTATTCTGTCTTGTACTAGGTGCCATCGCGCTGATTACCTATATTAAATGCGCCGGGCAAAACCGACATTCCACCGACTCAAATAAAGAGTACTTTCTCGCTGGTGGCGGCCTGACCTGGGTGTTTGTTGCAGGCTCTATCACCTTGACCAATCTCAGCACCGACCAGCTAGTGGGCATGAACGGCAATCAAATGATGCTATTAGCGCTCTGGGAACTGGCGGGCTTTGTCGGCCTGATGGTACTGGCCAAAGTGTTCTTGCCTGTGTACTACAGAAACAACTGCACCACCACAACAGAGCTATTAGAGAAGCGCTATAACAGCAAACATATCCGCGCCCTGGTCTCCACAATGTTCCTGTTTATCAATGTCTTTGTCTTTCAGCCTGCGGTGATCTATACCGGCGCCCTGTTTATGATTTCCATGACAGGCATTGAAGCAGATCTGCTGACCATCGCTATTGCCTTTGCCGTTTTCGGTGCTGCCTAC
Organism: Gammaproteobacteria bacterium; assembly: GCA_963855085.1. Lineage (GTDB taxonomy): Bacteria > Pseudomonadota > Gammaproteobacteria > Pseudomonadales > Porticoccaceae > HTCC2207. The sequence continues at coordinate 987 of CAWLBR010000076.1, read as the reverse complement.
TCGGTACTGGGCGGCCTGAGAGCCGTTGCTGTTTCAGACACCTACGGTGGTGTCCTGGTACTGGCCATGGGTCTATTGATTGTTGTGCTGTCACTGATGGCGATTGATTTTGACTTTAGTGGCATCCCAGCAGAGCGACTAACATTGATTGGCAACAGCTCATCACCTGTGCCCTGGCACACATTGTTAACCGGTATGTTCCTGATTCAGATTTTTTACTGGAGCACCAACCAGACCATTACCCAGCGGGCCATGGCGGCACCCACAGTTCAGGAAGCGCAAAAAGGTGTTTATGCGGCGGCGTTTATCCGCGTGATCTTTATCCCCAGCATGGTGGTTATCCCAGGTATTGTGGCCTTTAAACTCTATGGTGATATTGGCGATCAGGCCTATGGGCGGATTGTTGGTGACTTGCTGCCAAGCTGGCTATCAGGTGTATTTGCGGCGGCGATTGCGGCGGCTGTGCTGAGTTCCTTTAACAGTATGGTGAACTCCTCAGCGGCCATGTATGTCTGTGATCTTCATGAGGCCTATATCGATAAAAAGCCCAATGTACGAGTTCTCAGTGGCATAGCCACAGCGTTCTTTGTGGTTATCGCGGTGATTATGGTGCCGATTTATGCCCAGTCCGACAGTATTATTAATTTGCTCCAGGAGCTCTGGGGTCTGATTAGTATGCCGATTCTGGCTTGTTTTGCGGTGGGTCTGTTATTCCGTAATGTGGATTATCGCGCTGCCATTGCTGCGGTGATTTTTGGTGTGCTGATGTACGCCAGCTTTATCTGGATTTGGATGCCCCTGCATTATATCCATATGATGTTTATTACGTTCTTTGTCTGCGTGAGTGTAGCCTTATTTATTAACCGCTTTGTTCTGGGTAACCGGGCCGAGTTTATCGGTTTGGAAAAGCAGGTTGTCACTAATGAGGCAGTTCAAACGGCTGTTTAGAGGCAGCCCTGAGCGGTTACTTATGAATAGCCCTAAGCG
>CAWLBR010000075.1:0-10809 GCA_963855085.1 Gammaproteobacteria bacterium | reverse complement strand
TGTCGGGACTATTGATTGCGCTGTTTGTCGGCTATGTGATGAAAGATGAATTTGTCGATGATGAAATGCAGGGCACATCGCCATGGGTTATGCAGTGCTGGCGCTTTATGCTGCGATATGTGGCGCCAGTGGCTATAGCCGCGGTGTTTGTTATGGGTATCTATGACAAGTTCTTGGCTTAAGGTCGACTGAGATGAGATTGTTTTGAATAAGGTTCAGCGTTCGGCATTGGTGATGTACTCAGATCAGGCGATGTTTGATCTGGTTAACGATGTGGCTAATTATCCGCAGTTTATGGATGGTTGTCAGAGTGCCGAGGTATTCGAGCAGACCGACGCGCTGATGGTTGCGCGACTGGATTTGAAAAAGGCTGGGGTCAAAACCAGTTTTATGACGCGCAACAGTCTTAATGCGCCGAGCACTATTGAGATGAGTCTTGAAGATGGGCCGTTTAAAACACTGCGCGGTGTTTGGCGCTTTAAAGCGCTAACGCCAGAGGCCTGTAAAGTGAGCCTCGATTTGGAATTTGAATTTAACAGTATGGCGGTGGGTATGGCAGCATCAAAGCTGTTCTCCAATATGGCAAACGATCTTGTAGATTCGCTCTGTCGCCGGGCTGATCAAGTATATGGGAAGACAGATGACAGACAGTAAAATGATTGTGGTGGAAGTGGTTTACGGACTGCCAGAGAAACAAAAATTGATTCAACTGAATGTGGCTGTTGGCACCACGGCCCTGCAGGCAGTGGAGCAGTCTGGGATTGTGCAGGCTTTTCCACGGATAGATCTGGAAAACTGCAAAATGGGTATTTTCGCCCAGGTCTTGGGAACTAAAGGATTGGCTGAGCCCAGTGAATATAAGTTGCAGGAGCGTGATCGGGTAGAAATTTATCGGCCGCTGATCGCCGACCCTAAAGAGGTGCGCCGCCGCCGAGCGGAGGAAGCCAAACTTAAGAAAGAGCAGGCGGAGATTGCAGGCAAGTCTGCTTAGTCACAAGCTCTCTAGCAAAAAAGCTCTCTACGAAAAAAAGCTTAGGCCGGCTTAGTGCTTCACCGACCTTTGTATCTATGCCTACTTAGCTTCGGGTTCCGCAGCAGCGCTGGGCAGGTAGTCGCCGGTCATGCGCTCAAGTTTATCTTCCCCATCAAAGAAAATCGTGACCTGCTCCTGAGTCTCTTTTCCGGAAGCGGATTTTCGGCTGTAGAAATAATCCCAGCGCGCTTGATTGAAGGTATCGGCTACCAGAGGAGTGCCCAGAACAAAGCGAACCTGAGATTTGGTCATGCCCGGAAGCAGTTTATCAATCATCTCTTGATCAACAATATTACCTTGCTGAATGGCTACTTTGTGTACCCCAGGGAATTTAATCCAGCTACAACCACTGGCCAGAAGTGTAAAACTTATTAAGCAAATCAGAACTATTCGCATTTGTGGGGTTCCCGTTGGTTGAGCGAACGGGGATAATACCCAAAGCGACCAGCATAGAGAAGGGGTAAGCATGACTCTCGAAGACCAAGAGCTTAAAAAAGCCGGACTCAAGGTAACATTGCCAAGAGTCAAAATCCTGCAGATCCTCGAAAATTGCAGCGATCGTCATATGACAGCTGAGGATATCTATCAAGCACTGCGGGATTCCGATGGCGATGTCGGCATTGCCACTGTCTATCGGGTGTTGACCCAATTTGAAGCCGCCGGTTTGGTGGAGCGGCACAACTTTGATAATGGCCCAGCCATATACGAGATTGATCGCGGTGAGCATCACGACCATATGGTCTGTACTGAGACGGGCAAAGTGATCGAATTTCACGATGCTGAAATTGAAAGCCTGCAGGAGCGTATTGCTGCAGATCAGGGTTATCAATTAGTTGGCCACAGCCTGGTACTCTATGTAAAGCCCAAGAATTCGTAACAGTTTCCTTTCATCGCGGTCGCCATGACCGCGCTTATTTTTCCGTCAAAAAAGAATTATAAAAATAATGACTGAAACTACTCTACAACAAGTCGAAAACTTCCTTAATGCCTGGGCTGATCTGATGTGGAGCACACCTCTGGTGGTGCTTCTCGTGGGTGGTGGCCTGTTCTTTATGATTCGTTCACGCATGCAACCCTACCGCTATTTTGGCCATGCCATAGCGCTGCTGCGGGGCAACTATAGCGATCCCAATGATCCAGGGCATATCCCTCACTCTCAGGCGTTGTCCACGGCCTTGTCTGGCACCTTGGGTCTGGGCAATATTGCCGGCGTGGCGATTGCCATTAGCATCGGTGGTCCGGGTGCAGTGTTCTGGATGTGGGTCACTGCCATAGTGGGTGTAGCCACCAAGTTTTATACCGCCTCACTGGCAGTGATGTACCGTGGTCATGACTCCCTAGGCGTGCTGCGCGGCGGACCCATGTACGTGATCATGGAGGGTATGGGCAAGCGCTGGTATCCCCTAGCGGCATTGTTCGCCGTAGCCTGTCTAATAGGAGCGCTACCGCTTTTTCAAGCTAACCAGTTTATTCAACTGCTCCGTGACAGTGTTGCGATCCCTGCAGGTTTGGCTACTAGCGAGGAGCACTTCACCTTTGATTTTTTCGCCAGCCTAACAGTAGCGGCTCTTGTGACTCTGGTGGTGGCGGGACGGATTGAACGCATTGGTCGCTTAACCGTGCGCCTAGTACCGACCATGGTAATTCTCTATCTGGGTATGACTTCAGTGATTCTCTTCAGGTACATGGCTGATATACCGGCGGTGTTTTGGCTGATTATTACTGATGCCTTTACTGGCGAGGCGGCAGCTGGCGGGTCGGTGGGTGCGGTGATTATGATTGGTGTGCGTCGCGGCGCGTTCTCCAATGAGGCGGGTATAGGTACTGAGTCTCTAGCCCATGGCGCGGCGAAAACCACAGAGCCGATTCGCGAAGGTATTGTCGCCATGATCGGGCCGGTCATTGACACCCTGCTGGTCTGTACCTGTACCGCGTTGATTATTCTGTTGACCGGTGTCTGGCAGGCAGATTCTGGGCTTGAAGGTGTGACCATGACAGCTCGTGCTATAGAACAGGTGTTTCCAGTAACCGGTATCTATCTGCTATTGATCATGGTGGGAATGCTGAGCTTTAGCACCATGGTAAGCATGTGGTTCTACGGCGTAAAATGCGCCGGATTTTTATTTGGTGCCGAGCGCGAACATTATTACACGCCGGTCTATATCAGCTTGATTGTGGTGGGTGCGGTTGTCTCTATGGATATAGTGAACGGCCTGATCCTGGCAGCCTATGCCACCATGGCTATTCCAACGATGATCTCAACTTTAGTCTTGGCACCCAAGGTCAATGCGGCGGCGAAGAAGTATTTTGCAGAGTTGCGCGCCAGTAAGTAGAGGCCTTGCTTTGATATAAGTGTTGCCGTCAGACGACGGCAACGGGTTAGTTCTCTTAGAGCAGCTTTTCAATATCCGCAGCTATGTCTTTGGGTTTGCGGATCGGCGCATAGCGTTCTACCACCTGACCTTCGCGGTCGACTAAAAACTTGGTGAAGTTCCACTTAATCTTGCTGTTGAATATGCCGCCGGCCTGACTCTTCAGGTGGGTATAGAGGGCGTGCTGCTCACTGCCATTGACGTCAATCTTGCCCATCACCGGAAAGCTAAGTCCAAAATTCATCTGACAAAATTCCTGAACCTCGGCATTACTGCCCGGCTCTTGGCCGCCAAACTGGTTGCAGGGCAGCGCTAAAACGACGAAATCGCGATCACTGTATTGGTCGTAGAGTTCCTGCAGCTGGGTGTACTGGGGCGTAAATCCACACTTGCTGGCGGTATTGACGATTAGCAGCACCTTGCCGCGATAGTCTTCCAGTGATACAGGATTGCCGCTGCTATCTGCAACAGTGAAGTCGTAAATCGATTGATTGCTCATGGGATTATTTTCTCGCTATCTTATTTTTATTGTTGAGTGGCCAACTATTTGAAACAGTGCTCAGGTGCGGGAAATGTTCCGCTGCGCACGGCATTTCCATAAGCGGTAATGGCTTCTTGAATGCTCGCTTCGTCTTCAAGGAAATTTTTCGAGAAGCGCGGTAGGCGCTGTGAGATACCTAGCATATCGTGAAGTACTAATACCTGAGCATCGGTGTCCGGACCTGCGCCTATACCTATAACTGGAATAGTCAGTGCCTCAGAGAGCTGCTTGCCCAGTGCCGAGGGCACGCATTCCACAACGATCAGTTCAGCGCCGGCGTCTTCCAGTGCCAAGGCGTCGGTAATCATCAGCTCTGCAGCCTGATCTTCTTTACCCTGCACTTTGTAGCCACCCAGTTTATGCACCGACTGGGGCGTCAGACCTACATGGCCGCACACGGGAATGCCTCGCTGGCTGAGCAGATAAACCGTATCCGCGAGCCAGGCGCCGCCTTCGAGTTTGACCATCTGCGCGCCTGCCTGCATCAGAATGGCGGCATTATCCATTGCCTGCACTTCTGTGGCGTAAGACATAAAGGGCATATCGGTCATCAGCAGGGCACGGTTGTTGCCGCGCTTAACCGCTTCCGTGTGATAGGCCATATCGTCGATGGTCACAGGCAAGGTGCTGTCACAGCCCTGGATAACATTACCCAGAGAGTCGCCCACTAGAACTACTTCAATGCCGGCATTCTCAATCAGTTTTGAGAAGGTGAAATCATAGGCGGTGATCACTGCGAATTTTTCGCCTGCGTCTTTCATTGCGGCAAGATTGCTGATAGTTGTTGTTTTCATAGTCTTTTAGTCACAGTGCTGTTTGCGCCCAAAATAGCGGGTCGATGGAGAGATTATAGCGGTTTTACTGCAGCGGGTGAGGGTTGTAGTAATGTCGCCCAGAACTAATTTGCAGCATGTACTCAACAAGATTTTGGTAGTCGCGTTCACTTGTCGCCAGGTTTATGGCTTCAGTGTTGACGATTAACAGCGGCGTGTCGTCGTAGTAATAGAAAAATTGCGTGTACGCGTCATTCAGTTGCTGCAGATAGCTGAGCTCTATAGCTCGCTCGCTGGGCGCACCGCGAAGCTGAACACGATCGTAGAGTGTCTCGGTGGGCGCCTGCAGATAGACGACTAAATCTGGCTTCGGCAGGTCGGTGATAATATTGTCATAGACCGTTTGATAGAGACGGTACTCGTCGTCATCCAGGGTAATCTTGGCAAACAGTGGATCTTTTTCAATTAAAAAATCGGCAATCCGCACCTGCTGAAAAATATCCCCTTGGCGCATCTCCTGCAGTTTGCGCATGCGCTGAAACAGAAAAAATAGTTGGGTGGGGAGGGCGTTGCTGCGACGGTCTTGATAAAAGCGCTCAAGAAAGGGGTTCTCCTCGGCATCTTCAAGCAGTATTTCATAGTTGAAAGAGTGGGCCAGGCGCTTGGCCAACGTCGTTTTACCAATGCCAATTGGGCCTTCTATAGCAATGTATTGTGGAATTGTGGCTGTAGCCAGATCGAGATTAAATTCGCTGAGAATTGTTTGTTCCACATTGCTCTCCGAAAGTCAGCGCACAGGCTATGCACGAATTTGTTGGCTGTTTACTGTTCACCAATTGTTGTTTTGACAATACCTTGCTGGGAGCAGTTTGCCAATAGTTGAGCCACAGTTTCTCCGCTGGGTAGGGCTAACTGAGGGTTGAGATCTGCCAGGGGAACCAGAACAAAAGCACGCTCGCCTATGCGCGGATGAGGAATTGTCAGGCGCTCGCTCTCTATTACAAGAGGGTCTATTACAAGAGAGTCTAGTACAAGAGGGTCTCCCACAAGATTGTTGTAGAGCAAGATATCCAGATCCAGAGTCCGCGGGCCCCAATGGATACTGCGCACCCGATTTTGTTGTTGCTCAATAGATTGCAACGCATCGAGCAAATCCAGTGGAGAGAGGTCAGTACTGAGCTGTGCCGCGGCATTAATAAAGTCTGGCTGCTGTGGACCAATTGGCGGCGTCTGATAGCGGTTTGAGACCGCGACTAGTTGCATGTGAGGATGTTGCTCAAGTGCCTCAAGGGCACTGTCTAGCTGGCTGTGAGGGCTGTCCATATTACTGCCCAGAGCAATATAGGCATCAGCCATTATTGCGCAGGGTCTGTGGTAGGTTTCGGGCTATTGCGTCGGCGGCGGCGTTTTTTCGGGCTGCGGTCCGTGGACATAACGTCATCCGCCATAGTCTGGCGACTTTCATGGTTGGCTTCCTGATAGGTAGTCCACCAAGCGCCGAGACCATCGAGATCTTCCCCGGCCTGTTCGCGTAGAAGAACAAAATCATAGGCTGCTCTAAAACGTGGATGCTCGACAAGGCGCTGGGCACGATTGCCGCCGCGACGGCGCAGGTGTAACTGCAAGTCCCAGATCTCGCGCATAGGAATACTAAAACGCTTGGGGATGGCGGTGACTGGAATTTGGTTAAGAATAACTTCTCCCGCCGCTTTGCTCAGGGCATAGGGTGGCGAGTTGCCATTTTTCTCGAAATTGCTGGCGAGTCTCTGCACCGCAGGCCACAACAGAGCGGCATAGATAAAGGCTGGTGTCACACGCTGGGAAGCTTGGATACGTTTGTCTGTATTGACCAGCGCCTGAGATACCAATTTCATCGGTATGCCCTGGCGGTCATTGAGCATAGGCCCTAACTGGGGAACTATATAATCAAACAGGCCGTGCTCAACCAGTATTTTAAAAGTGTCTAGACCCTGGCCACTCATAAACAGTTTCAGTGTTTCATCAAACAGTCGCGGCGGCGAAACCTGCTGCAGGTCGGCGGCGCGGTGCTTCATTGGATTTGCAGTGGCAGGTTCTATATCAAAACCGAGCTTGGCGGCAAAGCGGGCGACGCGCAATAGGCGCACTGGATCTTCGCGAAAACGGGTTTCCGGGTCACCGATAATACGGATAACTTTGGCATCCATATCGTCGATACCATTGGTGAAATCGTGGATGCTGTTGGTACTGGGATCATAGTAGAGCGCATTGACGGTGAGATCCCGGCGCGACGCATCCTCTTCCACAGTGCCAAAGACATTGTCTCTTGTGAGCATGCCGGTATCGGTCTGCTGACGACGATTTTTGCTTGTCGTCTGGCTGCTATTAGATCTAAAAGTAGTGACTTCAATAATTTCGCGACTGAACTGCACATGGACGATTTGAAAGCGGCGACCAATAATGCGTGAGCGGCGAAATAATTCTTTGACTTCGTAAGGCTTGGCGCTAGTGGCCACATCAAAGTCTTTCGGCTTAAGGCCGATTAGAAGGTCGCGTACACAGCCACCCACTACATAGGCTTCAAATCCGGCTTTCTGTAAAACGTCGACGACTTTATAGGCGTCGCGATTGATCATATCCGGAGAAAGGCAGTGTTGACCGTCACCAAAAATTTGGGGGCCAGAGGCGCTTTTTGAGGATTTATCTCGTCGAAAGAACTTACTTATGCGTTCCAGCATTAAGTGATTGCCAGTTAGGTTGTTATTAGAGGTGACGAGTTTAACAGAGGAAACATCTCGGTGGGAGACTAAAGCGACCTTTGATAGCACTTAGTCGCCGTGCAGTTCATCGCCCTTTTTGCGACTGATACCCAGTTTATTGCGTCGCTCCCAGAGGCTCTTGCGACTGATGCCGAGTTTTTTGGCGAGATCTGTCTCGCTCATATTCTCTTGGTTTTCAAGCACGAAACGGGTGAAATAATCTTCCAGTGACAAACCGGCGGGGGCGTCATAATCTTGGGAGATACTCTGATCAACTGATCCAGTACTGATATGCCTCTGGATTTGCAGGGGTCTTGGAGTCATTTTTCCAAGGCCGACGAGTTCAGCGTCGATTGGCTCCTCTGGGGAGGCCAAAATCACTGCCTGTTGCAGTGTGTTTTTTAACTGCCGCAAATTGCCGGGCCACTGATAGTCGGCTATCGCCTGAGTGGCTTCTTGAGTTAATCCCGAACTGGCATCGTCAAAGTGCACAAGGATTGCCTGAGCAATGGTAGGTATATCAGCGCTCCGTTGACGCAGTGTCGGCATGGCGATGCTGACAACATCAATCTCATAGTAGAGGTCTTTGCGAAACAGATTGGCCTGGCAGAGTTTTTCCAGGTCCTGATCCGATGAGCCGATAAAGCGACATTGGCTGGTCTGCATGGCTCTCAGTAATAGTGACTGTAGAGGGGCTGCCAATTCGGCGATATTATTGAGAAAAACGGTGGCGCTGGGATTGCTGGCATCGAGTTGGCTGACAAGCTCAGCTTCCTTGAGGCCGGCACAGTTAATATTGATAAATCGTTGTCGAGTGGATTTTTTGCCGTTGTGTATAGCCACTGCTAAAGCGGATTTACCGCTGCCAGTTTCACCCTGAATCAGGATTGGCAGATCGGAGGCTGCGACTTTGGGTATCAGTCGGGTGACTTTTTTGATTGCGTCACTAGACCCCAGTAGCACTATATCACCCAGTGTCTTTGCGGCTGCAGCTCGGTGGTTTGATGCGCTGAGAATACGCCGAATTGATAGCAGCATCTCGTCGTGATCAAAGGGTTTGGATATATAGTCCACAGCGCCCTGGCGCATGGTGTCGACTGCTGAGCGCAGGCTGGCATAGCTGGTCATGATTAGGACTGGCACTGGATCGACCATTTTGATCAGGTCGGTTCCCAGCTGTCCCGGGAGGCGCAGGTCGCTGATAATCAGTGCGAAGTTGTTGAAGTCAAAGTTTTCACTTGCGGCTTTGATACTAACAGCATCGCTGACATCGTAGTTATGGCGCTCGAGCAACTTGCGCAGTGATATACGAATAATCTCTTCGTCTTCGACAATCAGAATCTGATCTCTGTGGGGCGCGTTGCTCATAGATATTTTGCGTGGTCTCTGGGGTGGGCCATATTGTTACCTTGAAGCACTGCTGACACAAGCAACTTAACCGCCCTTAATCCGGTTTAGTCTTTATTTAGATCAAAGAGCAATTCTGCAGTGGTGCCACGGTCACTATTTATCGCCGGACTCGACAGACTGATTTCACCGCGGAGATTTTTTACCAGATTAAACACCATCCAGAGTCCCAGGCCAGTGCCTTCGCCAGGCTCTTTAGAGGTGACAAAGGGTTCGAATAGCTGATCCTTAATCGGCTCAGCAATACCGCTGCCTTGATCGCTGATCATTATCCGCAGCTTTGACCCATCCGGCTGGCAGCTGATTTCGATGGGGCTGCCGTCAGTGGTGGCATCTCGGGCATTGCCCAGCAGGTTGAGAAAAATCTGCACCAGTTGGCGATGGTCGCTGACAATTTCTATATTGGCATCGATTTGGCAAACAAACTGTTCTTTGTGCTGCTCTTTGGTCAGGCTGAGTATCTGGATGGCTTCTTCTGCAGCATAGAGCACCGAGACGGGTTGCAGTTGATCATGGTAGGTTTGGTCACCGCGGGAAAAGTTAATCAGCGATTGCACAATCACACTGATGCGGTCGGTTTGCGAGAGAATCAGCGCCGCCGAGGTTTCAATTTCTGCGGCTTCAGTTTCATGCTGTAAGTTTTGTGCGAGACAGGCGATTCCGGTCACTGGGTTACCGATCTCATGTGCGACCCCAGCAGCCAGTCGCCCCACCGATGCCAAGCGTTCATTGTTGATATAGTTTTGGATTAATAATACTGACTTGGTCTGATCTTCCACCAGGAGAATCAAATCGTCATCGGGGCTGATCGCTGTGGATTTTTGCAGGCCAAACCATTGGGTTTTGCCCGCCACTTCAAGCTCGATACTGTCCTTGCTGATTTCACCTTCCTGTAAAAATGTACTGATTGCAGAGTGCCAGGGTTCGGGCAGGTCACTAATCAGGCTTCCGGCTACCAGTTCGCTGTCGATGCCTGTGTAGCGCGCCATGGAACTATTCCATTTGATAATCTCACCGCCCTGTCCCAGAGCAATAATACCAATCGGTAGATTGTCGAGAATTTCTCGGTGATGCATGCGCAGCTTATTTAGCTCGCTGGCGATACCAGTGAGGCGATTTCCTTCAATGGCCAGTACAGATTCGATCAGATAGATATCATCGGGCTCAGGGCGTGTCGGTGTCTCCAGAGGCAGCGCCTCTTCCATCGTTTTATACGCTGCCAACACACCAAAGTTTAGGGTCAGAGACGAGTAGAGACTGTCGCGAAGTTTACGTAGCGCTGCAGGTCGGGTTTCACTGGGTTCGAGGGCGAGCTTTTGCAGTGCTCGATCAATTTCCACGTCCGCTTCACTGCCGAGTAATCTGCGCAGACTTAAGCGCATCTGCTCAACGGAATTGTGGCTCAGCTGGACCCGAGCGGGAATATAGATATTGTCAACCATGCAGAGTCGGGCAAAGGACTGCTGTTCCTTGTCCATTGGGCTGAGTATGGAAAAAACAGCACAGAGAAAGATATTCACCATCAGTGCTTCAAAGGCCCAGGTCTGCCAGTTTTCCATGCCAAAGATAAGGACTCTGTCGGTCCCCGGCAGCTGCCAGCTCCAATCGCCAAATAAGGTTGGCAGAGCTAGGGTTATCAGCCATACAGAGATGCCCCCAAGCAAACCGGCGATCACGCCGCTGCGATTGATTTTCGGCAGGTATATAGAGGCCAACATACCCGGTGTTAATTGAGCTAGCCCGGCAAATCCCACCAGGTATAGATCGGTAATACTGCGGGCTTTAATAATATGGTTGAGCAGCGCGCAGGTAATAATAAGTCCGGTTGAAATCCCCAGCAGGCGCAGATTAATCCAACGGCTTAAGTGCGGCTGTTTATGCAGTGCTTTAGTGGGCAAGATAAAACTATTGAGTACCATTTTGGCGAGCATGGTCGACATATTGC
>CAWLBR010000074.1:0-11006 GCA_963855085.1 Gammaproteobacteria bacterium | reverse complement strand
GGCAAGGTCATGCTCATGCGCTGATGAGGTGCATCCAGTGGCGTAACCGCAATACAGTCTGCGCCGGAGTGCATATCAAGACCGCGGGCTAAAGTCTCAGTGCCAGGAAACAATGAGGCAGTGTGGCCATCATCACCCATACCCAAGATAACCACAGTAAAGCGACCAACCGTATTTAAGCGCTGCTGGCACTCTGCTTCGCCGTCGAGGGCATGTTCAGCAGATGTCTTTAATGCCAGATACTCAGCTTTATGGGCTTCGTTGATCAGCAAATTTTCACGTACCAGCTTTTCATTACTGGCAGCGTGGTCAGCATCGACCCAGCGCTCATCAGCCAGGGCAATGGTCACCTTGGACCAGTCGAGATCAGACTGAGATAACAGGTGAAAGAAACCCACTGGAGTGCGGCCGCCAGAGACAACCAGAGAGGCCTTGCCCTCAGTCTCGATGGCTGCGCTCAGCATGCCACTGACCTTGGCGGAAAGTGCTGCATCCAGAGCGGAGGTGTTTTCAAATTTAAGCATCGACATCATATTTATCCTTTTTAAGCTTCGTACCAGCTACGTCCATCTTTTTCCATCAACATGTCTGCCTTGGAGGGACCCCAGGTGCCAGCACTGTATGTCTTGGTACCGACCTTCTTCTCAGCCCATGAATCCAGCAGCTGATCACACCAGCGCCACGAGGCTTCAATTTCATCGCGGCTGACAAACAACCACTGATCACCTTTGATCACCTCTAAAAACAGGCGCTCGTAGGCATCGGCAATTCGCGACTCGCCAGATGAATCAAAGAAGTCTAGATTCAGGGTGCGCTTCTCAAGACTTAAACGCTCTTTGAGACTCTGCTTTTTCGAGAACATTTCGAGCTCGATACCTTCATTGGGCTGCAGGCGAATAATCAAACGATTTTGCGCGTCGCCATCTTTATCCGGGAAAATCGCGTGGGGGATTTCCTTGTAGGTAATCACGACCTGAGTGACCTTATCCTGCATACGCTTGCCGGTACGCAGATAAAACGGCACCCCAGCCCAGCGCCAGTTGTCGATATAAGCTTTTAGGGCAACAAAGGTTTCGGTGTCATTGCTGCTGTCTTGACTGCCCTCTTCTTCCTTGTAACCAACCACTGGCTCGCCAGCAATCCAGCCAGCGGAGTATTGTCCACGCACGGATTGCTCGAGAACGTTTTCGCTATCAATAGGTTTTAGGGCGCGCAGTATCTTAACTTTTTCGGCACGGATCTCATCAGCTTGGAGTGAATTTGGCGGCTCCATGGCGACCATGCAAAGTAGTTGCAGCAGGTGATTTTGAATCATATCCCGGAGCTGACCTACATTGTCATAGTAGCCCCAGCGGCCTTCGATACCGACAGTTTCAGCAACTGTAATCTGCACGTTATCGACACAGGTATTGTCCCACTGAGAATTGATCATGCGGTTAGCAAAACGTAGGGCCAAGAGATTCTGTACTGTCTCTTTACCCAGATAGTGGTCAATGCGATAGATATTGCGCTCATTGAAATGTGCGCCAACTGTAGCGTTCACTTCCCGAGAGCTATCGAGATCTTTACCGATCGGCTTTTCCAAGACAATGCGTGCCAAATCATCGACACAGCCCGCCGCATCCAAGTGATTACAGATAGCACCGTACAAACTCGGTGGCGTCGCCAGGTAATAGATTGCAGTGCGCTTCTCAACCAGCCACGCTTTGAGCAGCATAAAATCTTTTTTATGGGAGAAGTCGACTTTCATATAGCTCAGACGGCGACTGAACTTGCGCCATGTGGCATCGTCCCAATCGGACTCGGGAATATGCTTTTTGAGATTTCCCTCAACCTCAGCAATAAACTCATTGCTGCTGATATCTTGGCGAGCCAGACCGGCAATACGCACACTGTCACCCAGCAGGCCGGCACGATCTAGCTGATAGAGCGCGGGATATAGCTTGCGCTCAGAGAGGTCGCCCTTTGCACCAAAGAGGACCAAATCAATATTGTTGTTCATCATCAAGCTCCCATTTACAACATTTCGTTACAGCATTCGATTACAACATTCGGTTACAACATTCGGTTACAACAAAACGTTAAAGCAAAATGCTGTGAATTATTATTATTATTAATCACTGACCCAGCAGGCTGGCCTCGCGGGCCAACTGCTCAATTTCATCCCAGCGCTGATCGCGCACTAACTGCGCAGGACAGATCCAAGAGCCGCCGACACATAGTACATTTGGCAGAGACAGATATTCCATTACATTGTGCAGACCAATACCGCCTGTAGGGCAAATTCTTGCCTCACTAAAGGGACCGTACAAGGACTTGATCATAGCGGCGCCACCTGCAGCTTCGGCAGGAAAAAACTTAAAATCTTTGTAGCCCTGTTCCATGCAGCGCATCATCTCGCTGGCTGAAGAGATACCTGGCAGCAGGCCAATAGACGAATCGGCGGCTGCAGCTAATAACTTATCAGTACTTCCTGGAGAGACCATAAACTGGCAACCCAGATCTTCCGAGAGCTTTATCTGATCAGCGGTGCAAACGGTGCCAGTGCCGACAATCGCGCCGGGAACATGCTGCACAATTTGGCGAATGCCCTCTACAGCAGCTGCAGTTCTCAATGTCACTTCAAGCACATTTAAACCACCTGCAATAAGCGCCTTTGCCAGCGGCACAGCATCTTCTACACGATCGATAACAATTACTGGGATTACCGTATTACCGGCCAAAAGATCTCGCACTGATCACTCCTTAAGTGTTTTTAAATTGAGCGCCTTTTAATCAAAGGGCTTTTTAATAATGTTATGTAATTAACTGTTGGTAACTAAATATAGGTAGCTAAGCGCTGGTAACTAAGTGTTCTGTAGCTTTTTCGCCGCACCCAACAAACCGAGCTTATTGTGCGTCACTAAATAGACAGGGATAGGCTCGAGATAGGTGGCAAAACGGCCCTTATCTTCAAATTTTTCACGAAATCCGCTATTCACAAAGAACTCGCTGAATCGCGGCACCACACCACCGGCAATATAAATACCGCCCTTGGCACCCAGGGTCAGGGCCAGATTGCCCGCCGCTGCGCCCATGGATTCACAAAAAGTATACAGCGCGGTAAGCGCTTGGGGATTAGTGCTAGCCAGTGCCGCTGCGACTACATCTGGCGGCGTAGTCAGTGTCGGATCAGTGCCTTCCATCTGGCAGATGGCATTATAGATATTCACTATGCCTTTGCCCGACAGTACACGTTCAAGCGAGACCCGCTTGTAGCTCTCAAGCAGACAGGTCAAAACATCCATCTGACGCTCACCCACAGGGGCGAAGTCAGCATGGCCGCCCTCAGTATCCAAAACATGATAGCCATCGCTATGGGAAATCAGTGCGGCCATGCCGAGGCCAGTGCCGGCACCTAAAATACCCACTGGCTTGTGTGCCTGAGGTTCACCGCCACCGATCTTAATACTGTCTTCTGGGCCCAGTTCAGTAATACCGTGAGCCACGGCTTCAAAATCATTGATCACTACTAGCTGCTGACAACCAAACCACTCAAGCAAATGGGTTTTGGTAAATTCCCAGTGACTATTGGTAAAAGAGATATGTTCCGCATCCGCGGGACAGGCTACGGCGAGACAGACGCTGTGTGGCGCACCGACAAACCCAGTGGCCAAAGCAATTTCGTCTCTCAGTTTGACAATCAGATCGCTAAACTGGGGGTACTCTTCAACCGAGTGATAAAACTCGAACTCACTCTCCAGCTGACCTTCACGCAGCGCTGCAAAGCGTGCATTGGTGCCACCTATATCGGCGACTAAATCCCAGCGTTGCTCAGTCATGGCTACACTCCTCCAAACAGGAATGAAGCACCCTGCTCCGCATTACTGATATTGCCGCGATTGACAGCAAAATATTCACGTCCGCAGCCACGCTGACCCGCGTCCGGCTGGGGCGAGGCATCGCGGGCTTCAAGCACCGCAACATCACCGATAAATTGCAACTCGCCGGTGACCGCATTAACGCGAATCACATCGCCGTCTATCACCTTAGCTAAGAGACCGCCATTGGCTGCTTCAGGAACCAGATGAATTGCTGCGGGCACCTTGCCCGACGCGCCAGACATACGGCCATCAGTAACCAGTGCAACCTTGTAACCCTTATCTTGCAGAATACCGAGCATCGGCGTCAGCTTGTGCAGCTCTGGCATACCCAGCGCCTTGGGGCCCTGGAAACGCACAACCACAACGCAGTCGCGATTTAACTGGCCGGACTCAAACAGCGCCGCCAGATCATCCTGGGCTTCAATCACTACAGCAGGTGCTTCAACAATCTGATGTTCTGCGGCAACCGCAGACACCTTGATCACACCGCGACCGAGATTACCTTTCAATAGTCGCAAGCCGCCCTCAGTGGAAAAAGGCTTGTCTACTGTAGTTAGGACTTCAAGATCCAGAGGTATTATGGGTGACTCATGCCACACCACGCTGTCGTTATCCAAGAAAGCTTGCTGAGTGAAGTCACCAAAGTCGGTGCCCCATGAGGTCTGGGCATCGGCGTGCATAAAGCCACCACCCAACAACTGACGGAACATGCAGCTAGTGCCGCCGGCAGCGTGAAAATGGTTAACGTCGGCATGACCATTGGGATAGACCTTGGCCAACAGCGGCACTGCCGCAGACAGCTCAGAGATATCATCCCAGTTGAGGATAATGCCCGCAGCTCGGGCGATGGCCACCAGGTGCATGGTGTGATTGGTTGAACCGCCAGAGGCTAAAAGTGCAATAGTGGCGTTGACCATGCTGCGCTCGTCGACAATTTCACCGACTGGACGATAGTCATTACCCAGAGCGGTAATGCGGGCCATTTGGTGGCAGGTCTCAACAGTGAGCTTATCGCGCAGCGGGTTAGATGGATTGACAAAGGAGCTGCCTGGCAGCTGCAAGCCCATGGCTTCAAGGACCACCTGGTTACTGTTAGCTGTACCGTAAAAAGTACAGGTACCGGCACTGTGATAGGAATCAGACTCGGCCTGCAACAATTCTTCGCGATCAATTTTGCCTTCGGCAAACAGCTGGCGAATGCGCTGCTTCTCTTTATTGGGTAAACCTGACTCCATGGGACCGGCGGGAACAAATAGCGCTGGCAAATAACCAAAGCTGAGCACGCCCATCAACAATCCAGGAACAATCTTGTCGCAGATACCCAGAGCCAATACGCCATCAAACATCTGGTGGGATAGAGACATGGCCGTGCACTGGGCAATTAAGTCGCGACTCAGCAGACTCAATTCCATGCCGTCTTGACCCTGAGTGACACCGTCGCACATAGCGGGAACACCGCCGGCAACCTGCGCTGTGCAGCCAATTTCACGCATCGCCTGCTTGATCATATCCGGGTAGACCGCATAGGGCTGGTGGGCCGAAAGCATGTCATTGTAGGAAGTGACTATGGCTATATTACTGGCTTCCATCAGTCGCAGACTATTTTTGTCGTCTTCACCGCAGGCAGCAAAACCGTGAGCCAGATTGCCGCAACTTAACTTGCCGCGCTCAGGACGATTACTCTTATCTTCTTTGACTTGACGCAGATAATCAGCTCTAAGGCTACTACTGCGTTCGATAATGCGCTGAGTGACTTCAGCAACTGTGGTATTCAACTGGACCATAGCGACTCCGCTCAATAGCGGCTCCATGTAGATTAGCTGTGAATTGTAACAAAATTACGGAATTTAACCAGACTCAATGTATAATTTGGCGAAATATCGTAATTTTATTACATATGAGATTTGTTGCGGCAGCGCCGTTTTAAATAAGCTATTGTGGCGACAATCTCCATACAGGACGGCATCAATGACGGCATCAAAAGGGCTCTTAGCAGACTTTTATTTGAAGCCTAGTTTACGCGTTAGCCGACACCAATTAAACGGCCTATACAGACTAATTAAACACAGGAACTCGGATAGATGACCTCCAGCAGCAAGACATCTAAGACAGCAGCAGATTACAAGCCGACAGCCACCCCAGCGTGGAAAACACTTGAGCAGCAGGCAGAAAAAGCCCAGCAGCAAAATATCAGCGATTTTTTTGACCAGAACCCCCAGCGCAGCAGCCAGATGTCTGTGCAGAGTGGCGAGCTTTTCCTCGACTATTCCAAGAACCTGGTCTCTGATGAAACTTGGCAGGCACTGCTCGAACTCGCCGCCCAGTCCCCTCTGGAACAGCATCGTGCCGACATGTTTTCCGGAGAAAAGATCAATACCACCGAAGGCCGTGCCGTACTTCACGGCGCCCTGCGTGCCGAGATTGGCGACCAGACTGTAGCCTCAGCCGCAGCTGAATCCGATCAGCGCGTCAACCTGGTGAAGCAACAGCTGGCAGACGTCGAGTTGGTCAGTGAGAAAATACGCAGCGGTCAGTGGTTTGGTAGCACAGGTAAAGCGATTACCGATGTTATCAATATTGGTATTGGCGGTTCTGACCTGGGCCCCAAATTGGCCTGTAGCGCGCTACAAGAATTTGCCCACCCGGATATCAAACTACACTTTATCTCTAATGTGGATGGCGCTGAGATTCTGACTACCTTAAAGAAGCTCAATCCAGAGACGACTCTGGTGGCTCTGGCCAGCAAGACCTTTACCACCCATGAGACACTGCTAAACGCCAAGACCGCGCGCAACTGGTTCGCCGAGACACTGGGACTGGAGAACGCTCAATCCAGCAGTCACTTTGTCGGCCTTACAGCCAATCGCGCCAATGCTCTGGCCTATGGCATACCCGCTGATCAGATCCTGGAATTTGCTGAATGGGTTGGCGGTCGCTACTCACTCTGGTCCAGTATCGGCCTCTCGATTGCCATCTCTATTGGCTTTGAGAAGTTTGTCGAGATGCTGGCCGGCGCCCGTGAAATGGATCTGCATTTTCAACAGGCGCCTCTGGCAGAGAATATGCCTGTCATTATGGCTCTGCTGGGTATTTGGTACAGCAACTTCCTCGGCGCACAATCCAATGCAGTGATTCCCTACTGCGAACGCCTCCTACTATTACCCTCTTATCTTCAGCAGTTGGATATGGAGAGCAACGGTAAATCCACAACCCTTGATGGCGAATCGATTGATTATCAGACTGGCGCGATTCTCTGGGGCCAGACCGGCACCAATGGGCAGCACGCCTTCTTCCAGCTGTTGCACCAAGGCACACGTATGGTGCCCATCGATTTTGTTGCCGCCGCCGTGGATAATTTAAGCAATGAAGAACATCATCGAGTATTGCTGGGTAATATGCTGGCTCAGGCATCGGCATTGATGTGCGGCCAAGAAGCACCAGAAGACGAACCCTACCGCTACTACCCAGGCAACAAGCCTTCCAATGTGTTATTGCTGGATCAGCTATCGCCAAAGAATTTTGGTGCACTGATCGCTCTCTATGAGCACAAGGTATTTGTTCAGGGCAGTATTTGGAATATTAATTCTTTTGATCAGTGGGGAGTCGAGCTAGGCAAGAAGATGGCCAATCAGTTATTGGCTTCAGACACCGCCTCTGATTCTGAGCATCCGGCGGAATTAGACCCTTCGACTACAGCGCTGTTTGCCCATATTAAGCAGTGCCAAAAATAGCAGTTAAAAGTTGAGCTGCGCTAGATACGCAGCTCTTTTGGCAGTGAGAAGGTGACATTTTCAACCACGCCGCTCAGCTCTTGAGGGGCGTTGGCGCCCAGCTCCACCAACCGTGAAATCACATCTCGCACCAACACATCCGGTGCCGATGCACCGGCGGTAATACCAATAGCCTTGCTCTGCTTCAGCCATTCAGTATTGATATCTTCAGGACCATCAATCAGATAAGCCGTGCAACCGCAGCGCTCCGCCAACTCACGGAGGCGATTGGAGTTGGAGCTGGCAACCGAACCCACCACCAGAATCAAATCCGACTCTATAGCCAACTGCTTAACCGCATCCTGACGGTTTTGCGTGGCGTAACAGATATCGTCTTTACGAGGCCCTTCAATAGCCGGGAATTTCTGCCGCAGTGCATCTATCACTTTGGCCGTGTCATCCATAGACAGTGTCGTCTGGGTAACAAAAGCCAGTCTAGAGGGATCTTTAACCTCAAGCTTGGCCACGTCGCTCTCATCTTCCACCAGATAAATAGTGCCGCCCTGGGAATAGTCATACTGGCCCATGGTGCCTTCTACTTCCGGGTGACCGGCATGGCCAATCAATACAGACTCCATACCATCGAGACTAAACTTGGCCACTTCCATATGCACCTTGGTGACCAGTGGGCAGGTAGCATCAAAGACTTTGAGGCTGCGACGGCGAGCTTCATCTTGAACCGCCAATGAAACACCGTGGGCGCTAAAGATCACAATCACATCATCGGGAATTTCATCTAGCTCATCGACAAACACAGCGCCGCGATTGCGCAGATCATCCACAACAAATTTATTGTGTACCACTTCATGGCGCACATAGATCGGCGCACCAAAGACGTCCAATGCGCGATTAACAATATCAATGGCGCGATCAACACCAGCGCAAAAGCCCCGCGGGTTGGCTAGCTTAATATCCATTAGTGCAGGTTCTCTGGGACAACGCCGAGAATTTTTACTTGGAAGACAATATTCTTGCCGGCTAATGGATGGTTAAAATCCACCATCACTTCGCCGTCGACTATATCGGTAATAACACCTGGCAGCTCACCGTCGCCGTTCTGAAACGAGAACATGGCACCGATCTCAATCTCCAGCTCGATAAAATTATCCATAGCCACAGCCTGAACATTTTGTTCGTTGTGCTGGCCAAAGGCCTTTTCCGGTGGCACCAGAAACTCTTGCTCGTCAGTGGCTCTCAAGCCAAACAATGTCTCTTCAAAACCGGGTAGCAGACTGCCGTCGCCAATTGAAAATGTCGCCGGCTTGCCTTCAAAATTCGAATCCACTACAGCGCCATCTTCTAATGCCAGGGCAAAATGCAAAGTGACTGTGGTGCCTGTATCTATGGGTATGCTCATAACTAAAACTCGTAAAATTCTTAAATTATTGGGTTCGATTACTGCTTGTCCGGGTTCGCCGCTGCTGAGGAATCATCGGTCTCTTTTGACTGCTGAAAAAACAGCCCATCAATAATAATCAATACGGCACCAACAGAGATTGCCATATCCGCCACATTGAACGCCGCAAAATGCCAATTTCCCCAATGGAAGTCGAGAAAATCCACCACGTATCCGAGGGTCATTCGGTCATAGAGATTGCCCAGTGCGCCGCCCAATATAAGTGACAGCGCCAGTGCTTCAAGTACGCGCTGACGGGGTAAACGGGTCAGCCAGACTGCAATAATTAAACTCACAACAGCAGAAATGACTGTAAACAGCCAGCGCTGCCAACCACCGGCATCGCTGAGAAAGCTAAACGCCGCGCCCTCATTGTGAGCCCGCACCAGATTAAAGATGCCATTTACATAGAGGCTCTGGCCGAGACTAAACTCCGCCATAATCCACAGCTTGGTGAGCTGGTCCAGTAGCAGTATGGTTGCCGCTAGGGCAAACCATTTTAGCCAGGGCAATGTTTTAAGCGGTGTTT
The DNA here is from genome assembly GCA_963855085.1 of Gammaproteobacteria bacterium. Taxonomy (GTDB): domain Bacteria; phylum Pseudomonadota; class Gammaproteobacteria; order Pseudomonadales; family Porticoccaceae; genus HTCC2207. The sequence continues at coordinate 1,448 of CAWLBR010000074.1, read as the reverse complement.
TTGGCTTAAGCATACTGACGAGTCTCACCCACATCAGAGAGGTTAGTGACACAGCGACCACAGATTTCCGGGTGCTCTGCATGGCTGCCAACATCTTCAATAAAGTGCCAGCAACGCACACACTTTTCGGCGCTTGAACGCTGCAAGCCGACTTTTAAGCCTTCGAGCATAGACTCATTGGCATCGGCGCCCTCGTCCAAAGGCAGCAGAGTTGCCTTGGAGGTGATGGTGACAAAGCGCAGCTCATCACCCAGCTTGGCTAACGATTGGTGCAGTTCAGGTGCAGCGTAGAGTTGAATGTCAGCACCCAGAGAGCCTTTGACAACACCCTGATTACGCTGATCTTCAATGACTTTATTGATCGCCTCTTTGGCCTGCATAATCGCAGCCCAGTCAGCGGGACTAATGACATCGCCACCAGACAGGCGCGGCAGTGAATACCACTCGGCAATAAACACAGAAGACTCACGCTCACCTGGCATAAAGCCCCAGAGTTCACTGGCGGTAAAGCTCAGAATCGGCGCGATCCAGCGAGTAAAGGCTTCGGCAATATGATGCAATGCAGTCTGTGCGGAACGGCGCGACAGGCTATTTTCTGGGCAGGTGTAAATACGGTCTTTAATGATATCTAGATAAAAACCGCCCATATCGCGGACACAAAAATTGTGCAGCTTTTGATAGATCAGATGAAACTGAAACTCATCATAGGCAGTAATGATTTCTTCCTGGAGTCCGGCTGCGCAATCCACTGCCCAGCGATCCAGAGCCAACATATCCTCATGGGCAACGCCATGCTCGGTGGGCTCAAAGCCATCGATATTGGAGAGAAAATAGCGTGCGGTATTGCGAATCCGTCGATAGGAATCACCGGCGCGACTCAAGATCTCATCGGAGACAGTCATCTCGCTGCTAAAGTCGGCCGAGGCAATCCACAGACGCAACACATCAGCGCCCATTTCATTGATGACTTTTTGCGGGGAAATCACATTGCCTATTGACTTAGACATCTTGCGACCGTGCTCATCCACGGTAAAGCCATGGGTCAGCACAGCCTTGTAAGGGGCTGTGCCATTGATTGCGATAGCGGTCTTCAGTGACGACTGGAACCAGCCACGGTGTTGATCTGAGCCTTCGAGGTAGAGATCTGCAGGGTAGCGCAGCTCTTGCCGGGCGTTGATCACGGATTCGTGGGTGACACCGGAGTCAAACCACACATCTAGGGTGTCAGTGACTTTTTGGTAGTCGGCGATATCTTCGCCAATCAGCTCGGCAGCTTCAAGTTCAAACCAAGCTTCAATGCCATGTTCTTCAACCCGCAGGGCAACCTGCTCAATCAGCTGTGGCGTATTCGGGTGCAGCTCGCCGCTCTGCTTGTGAACAAACAGTGCGATAGGAACGCCCCAGGTACGCTGACGGGAAATACACCAGTCCGGACTATTGTCGAGCAT
>CAWLBR010000073.1:0-11026 GCA_963855085.1 Gammaproteobacteria bacterium | reverse complement strand
ATGCCATTGTTGAGAATCACCAAACCGCCCTTCTCGGTGAGCCAACTGTAGTTGCCGTGGCGCTTTAAAAGCGACTTCGCCGCCCCTAGACGCTCGCCCACAGCGACACTGTTCTCGAGGCTTCGCTCAGCTGCAGGCACGCCGACCATGGCCAAAACTTTGGCGGTGCTGGTGTGAGGATCTCCCGGAGCAATCGCAAACCAACCATTGTCCCAGTGGGCGCTGCCCGCCGCGACCATCATTGTGATCATCAATGGAATGGCCACCAGTCGAGTCGCCAGACCTGCCAATAGCGCCAGACCGCCAAGCAATTCCGCACTGGCGGCGAGCAGTACCATTAATGCGGGGGCTGGCAGACCCAAGCCCCAATCAGGATTGCCAAACCAGGCCACCATATCGTCCCAGTTGGCAAATTTATGCAGGCCCACGCCAATAAAAATCGGCGCCAGATAAAGCCGCAGAGTTAGGGGTCCAAGCCAGTCAATATAGTTAAGTTTTGAGAGGAAGAGGTTGTACCAGATAACCAACTGCTGCATGTTCATCGCTCCTTGATTTTATTGTTACAAATTATGTCAGTGGCAGATTAGATTGCCACTTGGCAAAAAAATTCCAACCTCTATATCAGTTAGCATATATTCCTCGAATACGCCCTGTTTTCTCTCGCTTTGCACCGACCATTAGCCGAGAATGAAGGCTTAAATCAACCTGTGCGAAAAATGCCTGTCGACAAGATCAATAAGCCCAATCAACTCAGCCATGCGAAGCAGTTATGGTCCCTCGCCGGACCGCTGATTTTCGGTCAGGTGGCTGTGGTCGGCATGACCGTAACCGATATTTATATGGCCGGCCAAATCAGCGCCGACGAACTGGCTGCGGTGCAGTTGGGCGGCAGCATCTGGGCAGTGCTCAATCTTATTGTAATTGGTATTATGCTCGGCAATAGTCCGCTTATCGGTAACCACTGGGGTGCAGGAAATAAGCATCTGGTACGCTTTCAGTTTCAGCAAGCGCTGTGGTTAGCGGTGCCTGTGGGTGTCGCCGTGAACTGTGGCATTCTGCTGGGGATTTATATTCTCGGGCAGCTACAAATTCCTCCGGAAGTCTACGATGTCGGCCGCCGCTACATGCTGCCATTTCTGATTACCGGACTCATGTTTCCAGCGTTTTTTGTCTTCCGCACTACCTTTGAAGGCATGGGTGATATCCGGCCGGTGATGGTCTTTAACGGCCTCGCCTTCCTGCTTAATATTGTTCTCGATTATGTGTTGGTGTTCGGCAAGCTGGGGTTGCCAGCAATGGGCGGCGCGGGAGCCGGTTGGGCCACGGCCATTGTTATGACCTTTCTGCTGATCTGCATGGCAGTCTATGCCCAGCGCTCCAGTACCATGCGCGCGCTAAAACTCTACAGTGATTTTGCCCGGGTCAATATCGCAGCGATTGTGAATATCTTGCGCCTCGGCATTCCTATCGCCCTCAATATCGCCGCAGAAATTGTGTTTTTCGCGATTATCCCGCTGATGATCGCCCACCTGGGTTCAGATGTAGTCGGCGCTCATGCCATCGCCATCAATATAGATTCACTGGCCTTTATGGTGCCACTGGGTGTAGCTTCGGCGCTAACCATTAAGGTGGCTATGGCGGAAGGTGCTGGCGATCCAAGACTGGCGCGACGCTTTTGTATAGTCGGCTACAAGATGGTGTTTATGCTTGGCCTGACCACGGCTGTATTAAAGGTCACCCTGCGGGAAGACTTGGCCGCGCTGTTTAGTTCCGATCCCAACGTTCAGCTAATCGCTGCCAACCTGTTCTTGTTTGCTGCTGTGTTGGGCTCTGTGGATTCATTGCAAATGACTGCCAGCGGTGCACTGCGTGGCTATAAAGATGTGCGTATACCGCTGTTGATTCAAGTGGTGGCGTTCTGGGTCATTGCCTTTCCCATCGCATATTCTCTGGCACTCACCGATATTTGGGGCGAGCCAATGGGAGTCTACGGTTTTTGGGTCGGCACTATTATTGGCGCTTCCTGCGCCGGAATTGGTTTGATGACTAGGTGGAATATTGTCTCGCGGCGCAGAATTTACGCTATGGAAAATTTGTAACAAGTTATAAAAATCTGCGGCCTAGGGTTAATCGCTCGATGCCATTTAGATCGGGACGAGTCTCTACGGAATCAAAGCCAGCTCGCTCAAGTAGCTCACGCACCGCCGCACCCTGATCAAAACCATGCTCAAGCAACAGCCAACCACCATCAGCTAAGTAATCGACACTCTGGCTGCAGACCAAACGTAAATCATCTAAGCCATCATCGCCAGATACTAAAGCCGAGGCAGGTTCAAAGCGCACATCGCCCTGACTGAGATGGGGGTCATTGGCTTCGATATAAGGGGGATTGCTAACAATCAGATCAAAGCGCTGCGCTGGAATAGCAGTAAACCAGTCACTCGCAAACAGTCTTACATTATTGAGCTGATAGCGCTGGCGATTGCGCTCAGCTAGATCCACTGCCTGTTGCTGCAGGTCCACAGCGCAGACGTTCCAATGGTTGCGCTCCGTGGCAAGAGCCAAGGCAATGGCGCCCGTCCCTGTACCCAAATCCAACACTGAAGCCTGTTCTGAAAGGGATAATTCCAGAGCCACCTCCACCAACAATTCAGTTTCTGGGCGGGGAATCAAAGTTGCGGGAGAGACCTCAAGATCGAGGCTCCAGAATCCCTGAGTGCCGATTAAATAGGCCACGGGTTCGCCTGCTATACGACGCTGCAATAGTCCATCGAATTGAGCAAGGTGATCATCGCTAACCTGACGCTCAGGCCAGGTTTTCGAATAACTCGGATCCACCCCCAGCACAAAGCAGAGCAATAGCTCGCAATCTAATCCCGGGCTGTCGCTGAGGTGATTGGCCGCAGCAGCAGATTGCAGCAATTCGACAATGGTCATTATTCAGACAGACTGGCGAGCTGCTCCGCCTGGAACTCATTGACCAGAGGCCCGAGCACATCGTCTAGGGAGCCTTCCATTACTTCACCCAACTTATAGAGTGTGAGGTTAATGCGGTGATCAGTGACACGTCCCTGAGGGAAGTTGTAAGTGCGAATACGCTCCGAGCGATCGCCACTGCCGACCAGACTTTTACGCTGATCGGACTGCTCTTTGGCCACGGCCTCATCCTGCAGGGCCGTCAATCTCGCCTGCAGTACAGACATCGCCTTGGCACGGTTTTTATGCTGTGAACGCTCGTCCTGACATTCAACCACCAGACCACTGGGCAAGTGAGTGAGACGAATCGCCGAATCGGTTTTGTTGACGTGCTGACCACCGGAACCGGAGGCGCGGAACGTATCCACTCGCAGATCTCCTTTGTTGATTTCAATGGCATCCTGCTCGTCGGCTTCAGCCATCACTGCAACTGTGCAGGCAGAGGTATGCACGCGCCCCTGGGATTCTGTGTCTGGTACCCGCTGCACTCGGTGGGCACCGGATTCAAATTTAAGCTTTGAGTAAACTCCCTGACCGACAATCCGTGCGATAACCTCCTTATAGCCGCCGTGGTCACCGCTGTTCTCACTGATAATCTCAACTTTCCAGCGCTTGGTTTCCGCATATCTGCTGTACATACGGAAAAGATCGCCAGAAAAAATCGCCGCTTCGTCACCACCGGTTCCCGCACGAATTTCAAGAAAGACGTTCTTCGAATCCTTGGGATCCTTTGGCAGCAGCAATTTTTGGATTTCTAGCTCAAGCTCGTGGCGCTGTGCTTCGCCGCTGCGCATCTCCTCTTGGGCCATCTCGCGCATATCCGTGTCCGAGTCTTTTAATAACAGCTTGGCCTCTTCAATATTCTCCACCACATCTTTGTAACTGGCATAGGTTTTAACCAGAGGCTCCAATTCGGCATACTCTTTAGACAGTGTCCGAAAGCGATTTTGGTCGCTGATAATATCGCCGTCACTGAGCAGCGCGCCCACTTCTTCATAGCGTTCTGAGAGATGATCTAACTTGGAGAGAATTGAAGCTTTCATTGAATATCCATGTCTGGTTTTGCGCCGTTAAAGCGCGGTGCAATTTGGTGGTTCTAAACTGTAGTGCTAAAGGGCTAAAGGGCTAAAGAGGTTCGAAGATAGGGCTGTGCTGCAGTGAGCGACGCTAACGCTTTTTATCCAGACCAAAGAGGTCCTGAGTGGCATTAATCGTGTCATCCCGCCCCTCTTCACTGGCCTGCTTGAGGATAGTGGTGGGTTTGTGCATCAACTTATTGGTCAGATTCCGCGCCAGGGCTTCAATCACAGACTCTGAGTCCTGGCCCCGCTGCAAAGATTGCAGTGCCTTGCCAACTTCTTCAACACGAATTTTCTCGACGCTATCGCGAAAGGCGCGAATGGTATCCACCACGGCCAACGAACGCTGCTGACGCGACCAGCTATCGGCTTCCTGGTCGATAATCACCTGAGCCACATCGGCGGCGGTCTGGCGTGCGCGCAGATTGCCCTGAATGACTTCCTGTAAATCGTCCACTGTATAGAGGTAGACGTCATCGAGGGTTTCCACTTCCGGCTCTATATCCCGAGGGACGGCTATATCCACCATAAACATCGGTTTGTGACGGCGCTTTTTCAACGCCGATTCCACAGCGCCTTTACCCAGCACTGGGAGCTGGCTGGCTGTGGATGAAATCACTATATCCGCCTGAGGCAGATGATCGTGAATATCCGATAGCAAAATCGCATTGGCGGAAAAGTCGGCGGCCAGCTCCTGAGCGCGACTGAGAGTTCGATTGGCGACCGTAATCGAACCTACCTGCTTGTCCCGCAGATGGCGGGCCACCAATTCAATGGTTTCGCCGGCGCCAATCAACAGCGCATGAACATCTTTTAAGTCAGCAAAAATTTGTTCCGCAAGACTCACGGATGCGTAGGCAACAGAGACTGGGTTTTGGCCAATAGCGGTTTCAGAACGTACTCGCTTGGCTGCGGCAAAGGCACTTTGAAAAACCTGATTGAGATGCGTGGCAACAGTGCCCGCCTCGCGACCCACGGCATAGGCTGATTTAATCTGACCAAAAATTTGCGGCTCGCCGAGCACCAGAGAATCGAGGCCACTGGCTACACACATGATATGTCGCACCGCCTGCTGATCCCGGTAGCAGTAATAACATTCGCGCAACTGTTCCAGGGCCACCCCTTTACAATCTGCCAACCAACTCAGCAACTGCTCGTCACTGGCGTCTCCGTGAAAATAGATCTCGGTGCGATTACAGGTGGATAGCAGTGCTATTTCACCACCGGGTAGATGCTCTAGAGCCTGCTGCAGAGACTCGATAACAATTTCAGGGGCAAAGGCAACGCGGCCGCGGAGATCCACGGAAGCGGTTGTGTGATTGATACCAAATGCCAGAATACTCATGATGACTGCGTTGTTTGTCTCTCTGCTACTTGCTTAATTATCTGTCTATACTCAAAATCAAACTGTGCTAGTTATTGAACTAGATGTTGAGCTAGTTGTTGAACTAGTTGTTGAACTAGTTGTTGAACTAGATAGCGAGTTAGATAGTAAGTTAAATCGTGACCGCTCGTTTAAGCGAGAGATTTTACACCAGTCTGGCCAGCATAATCAGAAATACCATAAAAAAAGGACAATGTTGGAAAGTGCGCTAATCTTTTGCCCTTATTAAGGTCTTAACCAACGGATCCCCAAAAAAGAAGATGATGAAATTGCCCAAAACTATTCTCTCAGCCTCCTTTGCTATCAGTCTCTTTGTACTGCTGACAGCCTGTGCCTCTGTGCCGGGAATCGACAATTCGTCTGCCACTGCAGTGTCTAACGACAATATAAAACCTCCAGAAAAAGAATTAGCACCAACCAAACCCTTTAACGAAGACTCTCTCTACCAAATTTTAGTGGCCGATGTGGCCTTGACCCGAGGGCAGTTTAAGACCGCTCTAGAGAACTATCTGGTTCAGGCTCGCGAAACCCGCGACGCCGCTATTATCCGCCTGACCAACAGCATTGCCGCTCATCAGGGCGATGCCGGAGCCATGCTCGAGAGCGCGCAACTCTGGGTCGAAGTAGAGCCCAATGAGACCGACGCTCACCGCGCGGCACTGCAAGCCTACGCCCTGTATAAGCGGCCCTTTGAAGCACTGGAGCAGGCCTCTTGGCTATACCGCAACAACAATGACCTCGAAGCCTTTCTCGCCGTAACTGCGATTGATGAAGGTAACAAACAGGCATTAATTCCCCGACTGATGGAAGCCTACAGAGCACTGCCACTGGAGCCAGATCAGCAAGTTACGGCAGAATTGGCAGTCGCGATTTTGTTTCGCGAACTGGGCGACTTAGATAGTGCCGTGGCCACCAGCCAGTATTTTTTAACGCTGGCCCCAGATAACCAGCGCGGTCTGTTACTGCTAGCTCAGCTGCTGCACCAGCAAGATAAGGTAACTGAAGCTTCCACCCTGCTTGCAGATGCATTGCAACGGCAACCAGATGACCGCAATCTGCGTCTGCAGTACGCACGCTTTCTCACCCTGCTTGACCGCCCTCAAGCGATACTGCAGTTCGAGCTATTAAGGGAACAGAATGCCGACGATCAACAGATAAACTTTTTGCTCGGTCTGCTCTACCTCAATCAGGGGAATCAGGAGCTGGCGACATCACTTTTCCAGCAGGCCTCTCGCGACCCAAGCATGAGAGCCGATGCCCAATATCATCTCGCCACCATCGCCGAACGCAATGGCGATATGACCGCGGCACTGGAGCACTATCAGGAGGTTAAATACGGTCGCAACTATCTCGCTGCCGCATCAAGAGCCACTATTTTGCTGGCCAAAGGCTATGGCATGGATCAGGCCAGAGCCTACCTGCAGACTCTGCGCCGCCAGCAGCCCAGCCAGGCCTCCGATCTAATTCAGCTGGAGTCCAACCTGCTGGTCAGTAACAACCAGAGCGAACTGGCAATTACGCTACTCAGCAACGGCCTGCAGGCCAACCCCACTGACGCCAAGCTGCTCTACGCACGGTCAATGGTAGCGGAACTACAAAATAACTTTGCCCTCGCGGAGCAGGACCTGCGAGCCCTGTTGGCGCAGGATGCGGACAATCCCACGGCACTTAATGCCCTGGGTTACACCATGATTCTGCACACAGATCGCAGCGAAGAGGCTTATCGACTGATCAAGCGCGCCTATTTGCTGAATCCCGGAGACCCAGCGATTATCGACAGCATGGGCTGGGTATTATTTGTTATGGGTAGAGCTGAAGAGGCACTGCCCTTTTTGCAGAAAGCCATGGCGATTTTGCCCGACCCAGAAATCGCCGCCCACCTAGGTGAGGTGCTGTGGTTTCTCGGAGATCAACAGGCAGCCCTGCAAACCTGGCAGCGCGGCCTTGCCCAGTCGCCGAATCATCCAACCATTAAACGCACCATGCAGCGACTAGGCGCCGATGCCATTAATCCAGGCACTATTAATCCAGGCACTGTTCATCCAAGCACCATTAATCCAAGCACTATTCATCCAAGCACCATTAATCCAAGCAAAGTTAACCCAAACACTGATGTAGATTCTGCGACTCTTATAGAGACCAGCCATGCAGAGCAGAATCAGTGAGCAAAGCCCTTCTACTTATAGCGGTCTTGATTGTCAGCGCCTGCGCTATGCAGCCCCAGACCCAAAGCACAGGCACCAGTGACTGGCAGGCTTATCAAGCGCGGGTATCACAGCTCAATGAATGGCGACTTGCCGGCAAGCTCGGCTTTCGCGGGCCAGACAACGGTGGCAGCGCATCAGTCAACTGGCAACAGCGCCAGGAGAAATTCCAATTGCAGCTTTCAGGCCCCTTTGGCGCTGGCGGCGCAACGATCTCCGGCAATCAGCAGATCGCTGAAATGCTCTATCAAGACAAGCTTTATCGCCAGACGCCACAGCAGCTCGCCACACAATTAACGGGTGTGCCACTGCCGGTGGACGCACTCAGCTGGTGGGCTCGGGGTCTGCCCTCTCCAGATCAACAATTGGCCAGTAGTATTGCCATCAGCCCTGAGGGCTATGCCAGCAGTTTCGAGCAGGCCGGTTGGCAAATTAGCTTTTCCCGTTACTCAGTGACCGATGCTGGCAGTTTGCCGGGCAAAATCGTCGGCACTCACCAATCCAGTGATGATAGGCGCTACTCCTTTAAGCTGGTAATATCCGATTGGTCCTTCGCCAAATAAGAACAGTTCCACCATGATGCCTTCGATCACCTTATCGGCTCCGCCAAAACTCAACCTGTTTTTACATATCACAGGACGGCGTGACGACGGCTACCACAATCTGCAAACCCTATTTCAACTGCTGGATGGCGGCGATCTGCTGACATTCACTGCAACTAATAGCGGTACGATAAGCTTGTCGCCGCAAATTGATGGGGTCCCTGAAGAAGATAATTTAATTGTGCGTGCAGCCCGGCTTCTGCAAGAAAAAACTGGCTGTAAATTGGGCTGCGAGATCGTCGTCGATAAAAAGCTCCCGATGGGTGCCGGTCTCGGCGGTGGCAGCAGTAATGCGGCGACCACGCTTTTGGCCCTGAATAGCCTGTGGCGCCTAGACTTACAGCTAACTGAATTGGCTGAGTTGGGCTCGACTCTGGGCGCTGATGTGGCGGTTTTTGTCATCGGTCGCAGCGCCTTCGCCGAGGGCATTGGGGACGAATTAAGCCCCTTTGATATAGCCAATAGCTGGTATTTAGTCATTACCCCGCCCTGTAAGGTGCCAACAGGTGAAATATTTTCAAATCCTCAATTGACAAGGCACTCCCTTCCGATCAAAATACGCGCCCTCTCGGAGGAGCAGTACAGGAATGACTGCCAGGCTATTGTTGAAGAGCTCTACCCACAGGTTAAAGAAGTGGTTGAGTGGATTAGAAACTTCGCAAGGCCAATGATGACAGGAACTGGAGCAAGTGTGTTTTGTCGCTGGGAAACGCAGGCCGAAGCCAACAGGGTTTTAGCAGCAGTTCCACAGCACTGGAGTGCATTTGTTGCGCGAGGTGTAAATCACTCGCAAGTACATCAGCAATTGAGAGACTTTTTTACTGGGGCGTCGCCAAGTGGTTAAGGCATCGGGTTTTGATCCCGGTATTCGGAGGTTCGAATCCTCCCGCCCCAGCCATATCTTATTATGAATACCAGGAAAAATGACGTGGCAAGATTGATGGTCTTCTCCGGGAACGCAAACCCGGCACTGGCGAATGAAATCGCCCGTACACTGGGAATCCCGCTTGGTAACGCAGGTGTTTCACTCTTCTCCGACGGCGAAATCAATATTGAGATTCGTGAAAACGTCCGCGGAAATGACGTATTTGTAGTTCAGCCTACCTGCGCACCGACCAATCGCCACCTCATGGAACTGATATTGATGATCGACGCACTGCGTCGCGCATCTGCCGGTCGTATCACCGCAGTTGTTCCCTACTTTGGCTATGCCCGCCAAGATCGTCGAGTCCGCTCAGTTCGCGTGCCTATCAGTGCAAAAGTTGTTGCCGATATGCTCTCTAACGCCGGCGTCGATCGCGTTCTCACTGTTGACCTTCACGCAGAGCAGATTCAAGGCTTCTTCAACTGTACAGTTGATAACGTTTACGGTGCGCCAGTCTTACTCGGCGATATCGAACGTCAAAATTACGAAAACCTGGTGGTTGTCTCTCCGGATGTTGGCGGCGTTGTGCGCGCTAGAGCAGTGGCGAAACAACTCGACTGCGATCTGGCGATTATCGATAAGCGCCGTCCTTCATCCAATCAGAGTGAAGTGATGAATCTGATCGGTGAAGTGGAAGGCCGCACCTGTGTGCTGGTAGACGATATTGTCGATACCGCTGGCACCCTCTGTAAAGCCGCCGAAGCGCTTAAGAAGAATGGCGCAACTAAGGTTGTTGCTTACTCTACCCACGCGGTATTGTCAGGCAGTGCTATAGAAAATATTAAAAACTCGCAGCTCGACGAACTGGTAGTTACCAACAGTATCCCGCTGCGCGAAGATGCTAAAAAGTGCGGCAAGATTCGCACCCTGTCTCTGGGCAAACTACTCGGTGAGTCAGTGCGTCGCATCAGCAACGAAGAATCTATCAGCGCCATGTTCGACTAACAGCAGGCGCTGTTACAACCGCCTCACTTTCGAGGCAAAAAACTCCGTTTTAGGTCTGGTCGCGGTCTGATTCGGCATTACTAGGAGACTATTATGTCTACTGATTTTACATTACACGCAAAGGGTCGTGAGGATACAGGGAAAGGTGCGAGCCGCCGCCTGCGTCGTCTGGCTGCAGAAATACCAGCAATCGTTTATGGCGGCAAAAATGCCCCAGCAAAGATTAGCATGAACCACAAAGACGTCGTAAAAGCGCTCGAGAACGAAGCCTTTTACTCACACGTTATTGCCCTGGATATCGACGGCAAGTCACAGGACGTAATCCTGAAAGACGTGCAGCGTCACCCAATCAAGCCAGTTATCTTGCACATGGATTTTCTCCGCGTTAACAAGACCACTCTGCTGAACACCAAGGCACCGCTTCACTACACCAACGAAGATGTCTGTGTTGGCGTTAAAGTCGGTGGCGGTATCATTGCCCACACCATGACTGAAATTGATATTAGCTGCCTGCCACAGGATCTGCCTGAGTACATCGAAGTTGATATGTCAGCAGTTGAGCTTGGCCAGACCTTGCATATTTCTGACATCACCTTCCCTAAAGGTGTATCCAGTGTTGCATTGAGCCACGGTCCTGATCACGATTTACCAATCGTCAGCATCAACAAGCCTAAGGCCGCGCCAGTCGAAGATGACACCGCACCTGCAGCACCTGAAAGTGAAAATGGATCGGCAAGCGAAGAGTAATCTTCACATTGCCAACCTGAGTAGGCCCTGACATTGGAAACGCCCGTAGAGTTAATCGTGGGGCTGGGAAATCCCGGCCCTAACTATGATCGGACGCGTCACAATGCCGGGGCCGACTTGGTTCTGGAATTAGCTAAAAGTTATCACACCACGCTGAAACACGA
>CAWLBR010000072.1:0-11321 GCA_963855085.1 Gammaproteobacteria bacterium | reverse complement strand
TCACTAAGCAGTGCATAGATGCGCTGAATCGCAATTTGCTCGCCGCTCACGCGGAGGGCAAGAAGACCCTAATTGTTCTCGAAGAAGCCCAGAACCTGACCCCGGAAGTGCTGGAAACTCTGCGTCTGTTGAGTAATCTTGAAACCAGCACCCATAAACTTTTACACATATTGTTGGTCGGCCAGCCCGAGCTTTTGGATATTCTCGCCCAGCAAGAACTGCGCCAGTTAAACCAGCGGGTAGTCTCCCGATTCCATTTATCGCCCCTGGATAAAGATGATCTGTCTAACTATATCAATCATCGACTGCATCGTGCCGGCGCCAAAAGAGCGATCTTCGACAGCGGCTGTGGGGCGGCTTTATTTGGTCTTACTGGCGGTGTGCCACGGCTGATTAATCTGGTTTGTCATCAGTCCCTAGTCGCAGCTTATTCCACCGGTGCCCAGACTGTTTCGGCAAAGCTGATTAAGAAAGCCGCCAGTGAAATTCTCAGCGAGGGAAAGAAGTCTTCAGGAATAAAATTCTGGTTGTTGGGAATTGTTGTCGCACTAGTGTTGAGTGCTGGGCTGATATTTAAGCCGGGTCCAGCAGCATTATTGAATCAAACTTTTCCGGCCATGGTGCAATTGGACGCAGAGGAAGAACCGCTTCCGGCTGTTATTGACCAACAGCTCGAGGCCTTTAATAACCAGCCCATTGCCCAACTTGATGAGGTGCTGGAGGACGTGTTAGAACCATTGCTCCCAGAGCCAACTATCGAGGTTCCAATTGAACAAGAAATTAGTCCACAACCAGAGGAGCTAGCCCGGCAGACTAATGTTAACCCCTTTGTTGGCCTGTTAGCCCTCTGGGGTGCCGAAGCTGCAGATATTTACAGTGAAGAAGAACTGACAGCAGTTGCCAGTCTGACTAATTTGCGTAGTGAAAAAGTCAGACTGACTGATATGGCTGCCCTGGAGCAGATCAACCGTCCTGGGATTGTTTGGCTGTTAGAAGAAACCGGTTATTTAAAAGCCTATGTCCTAGAACAGTTGGCTGTTAGCGAGATTAGATTGCAGGATAGACAGGGTGCTGTAGATATGCCAATGGAGGATTTTCTCCAGCGCTGGAATGGCAGCTACCTTTATTTGTGGCGTCCACCACAGAGCTATGTCTCGCCATTAAGTGCGACTAATTACGGTATTGCCAATATCAGCAACCCAGAGTTAATTGATTGGCTTCAGGCACAGCTTGTCTCTCTGGATAACAGCAGCGATATCATTATCAGTGGTGGTCGTTATACCGCAGCAATCGCACAGCAGGTGCTGGATTTTCAGCAGCAGCAGGGTCTGGTGGCTGACGGGATTTTGGGGCGCGAGACATTGATGCGTTTGGCTCAGTTAAGCGATGAGAATATTCCGCTTCTGAGAGAGGCTACTAGAGAAACTACTAGAGAGACCAACTAATGTCTTATATTCTCAATGCCTTAAAAAAAGCCGAGCATGAAAGATTGCGTGAAGAACCGGAAAATCTCGATGACTTTGTTAACGCTGGCTGGGATCCCTATGAAAAAACTGTAAAAACTTCTGCCGGATATTGGTTGCCGGTGGCCATTGTGGTGATTGCGGGGGGGCTGTTTTACGGGTTCTCAAGTCTAACGTCTCAGGTCGAGATAAGTTCTACAGCTGCTGTTTTAGAGGTTGAAAAAGCCGTTGTAGCTAGCTCAACTTCAGAGACAATTGTCGAGCGCCCTGCAGTGGTAGAAAAGCCTGAGATTTTATCCCCTGATAACCCAGTAGCCATTGCTACGCCAGTGGTGAATACTTCATTGCCAGATGTGAGTATTACAGGCCATATCTTTATTCGCAGTGGCTCGCGACTGAACCGAATCTTTGTCGGCGAAAGCACCTACCATGTAGGCGACAGCCTAGATTCAAACTGGGTGATTGAGGCAATCAATAGCGACAGTCTAGAGCTTCGCTCGGGAACCCAGACTACAGAACTACCGCTGCGATAAGGATATCAGCGGCTAGTCAGAAAACACTTCAAGGCCAGACTCTTTACCGCGATCGAAACGCTTGGCACGACGATAGGGGAACACATCGAGCACAAAGCCATCGCGAATTTTCTCCTGCAGGCCCTGCCAAAAATCCACATCGTAGAGATCGCTGTGCATCTCTTCGAACATCTTCCGTGCTTTGGTATTGCCGGAAAAGAATAGTCTAAATTCTTCTGGGAAAATATCGTCCGGACCCACCGTATACCAGGTGCCAGCCTGCATCTCTTCCTCTTCAGTGCGGGGCTGTGGAATCTTGCGGAAGTTACAGTCTGTAAGTGCGGCGATTTCATCGTAATCGTAGAACACCACGCGGGCGTGACGGGTTACACCAAAGTTCTTTAAAGGCATATCCCCAGGAAAAATATTGGCTGCTGCCAATTGCTTAATACAGTTTCCATACTCTTCCATGGCACTGCGGATCTCTTCGTCACTGGCCGACTCCAGATAGATATTTAACGGCGTCATATAACGTTCGGTATAGAGATGTTTAATCACCAGCTTGTCACCGCGAACCTCAATGCTTGAGGCTGCAACCTTCTGCAGTTCCTCGAGCAGCGCTGGTGAAAAACGATCCAAAGGGAAAACCAGATTATCAAAATCCTGAGTATCAGCCATACGACCAATGCGGTCGTGTCGAGAAACTAGACGATATTTATCCCGCACTGTCTGGTGAGTCACTTCCTTCGGCGGGGCGAATTTGTCTTTAATGATCTTAAACACAATGTTGTATGAGGGCAGCATAAACACCGTCATCACCATGCCCTTAATACCAGGGGCAATCACGAACTGATCGTTAGAGTCATGTAGATGGTGGACCATCTGGCGATAGAATTCGGTTTTTGCATGCTTCGGAAAACCCAGTGAATTATAGATTTCATAATCCAATTTTTTCGGCATCAATGTTTTCAGAAAATGCGCATACTGATAGGGCAGCGGTGCATCAACCATAAAGTGATTACGGGTAAAGCTGAAAATAACACTCAGGTCATCGGTATTAAAGATCGCCGTATCCACATAGAGCTGACCCTTTTCATTATTCAAAATCACGATGGCCATGGGGAAGGTCTGATCCCCGTCGATTACACGGCCCACCATATAGGCCGCTTTGCTGCGATAAAAAGTGGATTCCAACAGGTCGAACTTGAGATCATCCGGCGAGCCAATCAGGTTGGGTGTCACCTCGCTGCAGAAAACACTGAGGATGCAATCCAGGTCTAGCTCTATATCTTCACCGGGCAGAGAGAACTCTGACTCTTTCAGAATACGACGAAAAATATCCCGCCTATCATTGCCTTCATAGCGCACAAAAATACTGTATTCAGCGGCCGGTGCTTCAATCATATGCGACGAGAGAACATAAATAATATCGTCATTGATCTTGTCGTGATCATGGAGGTCGGCAAACACCGAATTAAAAAAGGTCTCGGCAATTTCAAAATTGGGGAAATTGAAGACAAGCTGTGTATAGGCTTTTTTAGACTCAGCCCAGAGATTCAGATCGGCAATATCTTTATTGGTTACCATACCCAGATACATCACCGTTTGAGCTACCTTGGCCTTATACATCTCAAGGCGGTCCACGTTAGCCTGCTGGACACCATGCCAGTCAGCTTTCTCAAAGCGCGCCTTGGCGCTGAGAGTGGAATTCAAATAGTCGGCAAAATAACTGCGAAAGCCATTGAGAATGGTCTTCGCCATACGTCGGGCGGTGGAATTATGAATCAGTGGGGTTTGCGCCATGGGGACAGGTCTCGGCAGGTTAGCTGATGATTAATTTTAGATTAATTCTTATCTTTAGCGCTTGTAGATGGCTCTTATAGATGGCTCTTATAGCTAATTCAAAAGCTGCTTTAAATTATCCAGCTCCGTTAAAGCCTGTTCTTTACTGGCCTTCTTCATGGAGGTCTCGGGCAATGCTGCCGGAGGTTCCACGGTAAACACTTCACCGCCGATTACTCGCTCGCAATACTGCTGATAGGTCTCAGAAAATTGTGGAAAGGCTTGTTTCTCAGCGGTGTTGGCCAGAAAGTGCCAGCCACAGTCACGACCGGCGGCATAGACCGCTGGGTGCGACCATTGTTGCGCTGCTTTCGGGCTCGGCATATTGCACACTTCGAGATAGGCCTTGCGCGGTGAAGGCAGGCCGGCTGGCATACCCACAGTACGGCAGGCATTGATCATTTTATGTAGCGTTGGCAGGTAGTCGTTGTCGGCAATTATTTTTTCCGCGGCCAATAAAATAACTCGTGGGGCAAAATCACCAAGAGTCGACAGCCACAGCTTTTTTGCCATACCAACAGATTCGTTTTTATCGCCAAAGGCCGCGTAATACTGATTGTGATAATTGACCCGAAACAACGCAAAGGTCTGATTGATTGCATCAATTAGTTCCGGACTAGCAGGGGCTTTTTTAGCTTGCCCAGCTGCGGTCGGTGAGGTCTTCGACGAAGCTGCGATCTCGGATGCGACCGTTTGGATTAGATCCTTGTTGTTTGCCATGTGCTGTATCCGTTGACGAAGGTTGAATATGTCGCGCCCACTGGCGCTTAACGAACTGAAGAAACTTGGTACTCCAAGAGCTCTGGGGCATACCATTCTCTTGCCAGTATAAAATAAACTCCGGCACCAACTGCTCGGCGAACTGGCGATTGATATTGGCCATTTGCAGTACATCGTAGACCGAGGCTTTCGGCTGCCACTGAGCTTCAATTTTCCGTGGCATGCTGTCCTGATCCATCATCCCAGTAAAGAACT
The DNA here is from genome assembly GCA_963855085.1 of Gammaproteobacteria bacterium. GTDB lineage: Bacteria > Pseudomonadota > Gammaproteobacteria > Pseudomonadales > Porticoccaceae > HTCC2207. The sequence continues at coordinate 6,529 of CAWLBR010000072.1, read as the reverse complement.
GCCACTGGCGACGAATATGCTGAATAAACTTCGAGTCCCAAGTGCTAGAGACATCACCGCGGTCGCGCCAGTAGAGAATAAACTCTGGAACCGAATCTTCAACAAAATTGCTATTGATACCACCCTGACCAATCAAAATTTGCAGGGCATCTCGTGAGGGGCGCCAATCGTCGGTGAGAGTCACCTCCTGACGACGGCGATGGGAGGTGGCTTCAGCCTGCTGCCACTGACGCCAAACCTCTTTAATAAATTTCGACTCCCAGCTGTGGCGCGGCACATTGCGCTCCCGCCAATAGGTGACAAACTGGGGAATCTGCTGTTGGGCAAAGTCCTGAGTCACACCCAACTGACTCAGCTGTCGCACAGCATCCTGACTCGGCTGCCAGCTATTACCCATAGTCTTGGCTGAAGTCGGCATGCCATTGGATGGCACGGCAGTCGAGGCGCTGTGGTTATAAGCGGGCTGCTGGCGTTGGTTACTGTTCTGCTGAGGACTTGGCTGAGAGTTTGATAGCGCACTTGATTGAGAACTTGATTGAGAGCTTGATTGAGAGCTTGATTGAGAGCTCTGAGCAGTACTTGCCGCCACACCATCGTTAAAGGCAAAGCGAAAGTCCCGCTGTGAGGAAAAGGGAGCACCGCCAATCAACAGCAGTCCCTTCTCATGCAAGCCCGCCGAGAGCCGCAGAATATCTTCCTCGCGCCAAAAGGGTGCCAGACTCAGCAGTTTCTCTGAGGCCACCGTAAACCATTCAAAACCTTGGTTTTGCTCAGGCGTGCCATGACTCCGGCACTCCTGTAAAAGTTGCAGCAACACGGTCTCTTCCAGCCCGATGGTAGCGGCCAGAGTAGGTGAAATAGTGATCGGTTTTTCGGGTATCAAAGACATACGATTACTTTATCAGAAAGCCTAGGGATGGACGAGGTTAAGATTTTTTCCGAGCAATTTTTTCTGCTCATTTTTCCTAACCAAATGGAGGCAAATAGCCTTCGCACACAATTCTGTCTATTTAAGTCGCCCAACCCCCACTCACTGGAAACACCTGACCGACAAAACAGTCGGCTGCATCCGAGCACAGATAAGCGGCAAACAATGCATCCTCTCTCAGCGATACCAAACGCCCAAGGGGCACATCATTCTTCAGCCGCTCCTGAAACTTGGGGTTGGCCTTGGTCTCTTCGGGAAAATAGGTAGGGTTATCGACAAAGTTCTGGGCGATGGCATTGATCTGAATACCCTGAGGTGCCATCTCCACACCCATGGCCTTAACATAGGAGAGCTGGGCTCCCCGTGCGGCACTATAAGTAGACGCCCGCTTCATACCCCGCAGTGCCGAGGCGCTGCCCATAACCAAAATCTTGCCCTCCTGACGCGCAATCATCTGTGGCAGAACCGCGGTGCAGAGTCTTGGCATGGGATCGACTACGGCACTAAAGGTTGCTGACCATTCAGCGTCATCCACTAACTCACCTTTGGTAAAGGGCGCGGGAATCGCCAGATTAATCACCAGTACATCTATGCGCCCAGCCTCGTGAACAATCTTGGCAGGCAGAGTGGGATCGGTTAGCCGATTATTGTCGGCTATCACCTCGGCACCCATTTCGGCGAAGACCTCACAGAGGGTCGGGCCCATAAAGGTATCCGCTTGGGTCACTAGGATACGCTTGCCGGCAAGTTGTGAACTGTTCATTGGCTGTCTCCGTTAATGCTTTTAGTTTGCTTGCTTGGCGACGCTTTGCAGCGCTTCCCCAGTCAAACGATTAACCGTCCAGCCTTCCATGGGTACGGCACCTAGGGAATGGTAAAAGTCGATGGCCGGTTGATTCCAGTCGAGAACCGACCATTCCAAACGACCACAGTGTCGCGATACCGCGATCTTGGCGAGATGGGTGAGCAGTGCTTTACCAAAGCCTTTGCCGCGCATACTGTTCTCAACAACTAGGTCCTCGAGATAGATGCCGGGCTGGGCGAGAAAGGTTGAGTAGTTGGTGAAGAACAGCGCCAAACCCACCGGCTTGCCCTGATACTCGGCAATAATCACCTCGGCGCTGGGCCTGTCGCCAAACAGTGTAGCCGCGAGTTTTTCTTCATCGGCAACCACTTCATGGGCGAGTTTTTCATACTCCGCCAACAGGCGAATAAAATCCAGGATGGTTGAGCAGTCGCTGACGGTTGCTGGACGTATTTTAAATTCGGGGCTGTTGGAAGAGGGCTGCATGATGGTCCGCTATTTTTATTATTTTTGAACCTGCATCTTAGCCCCCGCAGGCCAGATTGAGAATACCGGTATTACTGTACATAACACCAGTAATAAGCTTAAATAAGCCCCATCTTGAAGGAGAAATTGCGTGGCTACCAAAGCTAAATCCGCCTTTGTCTGCAATGACTGCGGCGCCGACTACAACAAATGGCAGGGGCAGTGCACTGAGTGCCATGCCTGGAATACCCTCTCGGAAATACGTTTAGGATCCCCCACTCGCGGTGGTAAGAACCTGCGCTCCGGGTTTGCCGGTGCTGTAGACAGTGCGGTGAAAACCCTTGCGGATATTGCTCTGGATGAGGTTCCCCGTATCAGCACTGGAACCGGCGAGCTGGATCTGGTGCTTGGTGGCGGTTTGGTGCCAGGCTCCTGCGTCTTACTGGGTGGTGAGCCGGGGGCGGGCAAAAGTACGGTGCTCCTGCAGACCCTGTGCAAGCTAGCGGAAAATCATTCGGCTCTCTATGTCACCGGTGAGGAATCACCCCAGCAGATTGCCATGCGCGCCAATCGTCTGGGTCTGCCGACGAACAAGCTTGAGGTGATGGCGGAGACTTCAGTGGAAACGGTCTGTGCTATTGCTGAGCTGAAGCGCCCGAAGATCTTGGTAGTAGATTCGATTCAGGTGATGCATTTGGAAGAGGTGGCTTCGGCACCTGGCAGTGTCTCTCAGGTCCGTGAAAGTGCTGCCATGTTAGTGCGCTTTGCCAAACAGAGCGGCACTGTATTAATTCTGGTAGGTCATGTGACTAAAGACGGTTCTCTGGCTGGTCCCAAAGTACTCGAACATATGATCGATTGCTCGCTGATGCTTGAGGGCTCCAGCGACAATCATTTCCGCACCTTGCGCAGCCATAAAAACCGCTTTGGTGCGGTCAATGAACTGGGCGTGTTTGCCATGACCGATAAGGGACTCCGTGAAGTCCCCAACCCCTCGGCAATCTTTTTGCAGCGCGCCGAGGAGATCTCTTCCGGCAGTGTGGTGATGATTATCTGGGAGGGTACCAGGCCCTTGCTGGTTGAGTTACAGGCGCTGGTGGATGACAGCCATCTGGGTAATCCGCGACGGGTCACTGTGGGTCTGGATCAGAATCGTCTGTCCATGTTGCTGGCAGTGTTGCACCGACACGGTGGCATTTCCGTTGGCGATCAGGATGTCTTCGTCAATGTGGTGGGCGGGGTCAAGGTGCTTGAAACCAGTGCTGATCTGGCGTTAATTTTGGCGGTGATTTCGAGCTTTCGGGACAAGACATTACCCCAAGATCTGGTGGTCTTTGGTGAAGTTGGCTTGGCCGGTGAGATTCGTCCGGTGGCCAATGGTCAGGAGCGATTGCGTGAGGCGGCGAAGCATGGTTTTACTCGGGCTATTGTGCCGGCGGGCAATGTGCCGAAGAAGCCGATTAAAGGGATGACAGTGATTGGTGTACGCAAGGTGACTGAGGCGTTGGAAGCGGCTTCTTGCTAAAGGCTTTTTAATACAAGACGCTGAGGGCTTTCTGCTACACGATGCTAAAGGCTCTCTACTACACGATGCTAAAGGCTCTCTACTACACGATGCTAAAGGCTTTCTAATATAAAACGCTAGAGGCCCTGTCCTTTAAGCCGTGGTCAATATCGAAATAGTTTCCGGTTCCTGGAGCAGTGGTTGGATCTGGCTCAGGGCGTCATTACGTTCTGAGGAGGCCTTCCAAGCTTGCCAGTCGGCGAGGGATTCCATCTGAATCAGGGTGTAGCGGATGCTGGGTTCATTGAGGTCTTTAAAGGCTTTGCTGGAGATAAAGCCCTTGGCTGGCACGGCGGCTTGAATAATTTTCCGTGAAAACTCTTCATAAGTGCTCTCCATTCCGGGAGCTAGGATTCGTTTAATCAGTACTGCGAGCATGATTGGTGCGCCTTCTGTTGAATTGGGTGCAGATTAACATGTTGTAGGCGTCAGGATAAATACCGAATCTCAGGCAAATGAATTTGACTTCGATTCTCTTAGCGACTAGATTGCACGCTCTTGCTTCTGCAATAGGTTCTCAGTTTTAGTCACATCGTTTTTTGACTAATAAGAGTTAAAAGGGAAGTTGGTGCGCTCCGCCAAGATTTGGCATTTGGAGCTATCCCAACACTGCCCCCGCAACGGTAAATAAGAATGTTTAGTAGTGATGCCACTGTGTGTTTTTTAGCATGGGAAGGTTACTAAGCAGAACAGCGATCTAGAAGTATATCCCGCTGTTCACTTATGAGTCCGGAGACCGGCCTATCGCAACGCAGACAAACCGCGGGGTGCGGTCTTGTGCTGATTGACAGTCTCTGTCAGTTCTCGCGCACGCCCCCGTAAATTAATTTTTAGTCACTCGGGTGTGAGTGTAAGAGAATCCAAAAATGAAAAATATTCGTTCTATGGCGTCAGTTGCTACTGTATCGCTGCTATCTGTATTACCTTTTTCTGCTCAAGGACAAACCGCCCAACAAGCTGAAATTGAAGAGGTGCTAGTCAGCGCTTCTCTGTTACCTATTGCCGCCTCTCGTTCGGCTAATTCGATCACTGTGATTGACAGTGAACAGCTTAAAAACCGCGCTGCGCTAAGTGTTAGTGACCTGCTGAGGGATGTTCCAGGACTGGCCGTGAGCCGCAGTGGTGTCCAGGGTTCGGCGACTCAGATCCGAGTTCGTGGTGCCGAAGCCAACCACCTGTTGGTGCTTATCGATGGCGTCGAAGCCAATGATCCTTCTCAGAGTGATGAACTCAATTGGGGCACATTGAGTGCTGCTGATATTGAGCGTATCGAAGTTATTCGCGGGCCACAGAGTGCTATGCGCGGCAGTGATGCCATGGCTGGTGTAGTCAATATTATTACCCGCCGTGCCGACCAGCCCCTGAATGCCAGCCTCTTTACTGAGACCGGCAGCTTCGGAACTAGCAACAGTGGTTTTAGTATTGGCAGCAAGCAGGGCGACTTTGATGCTCGCCTAGGTGTTAACCATATTGAAACCGAGGGAGAGAATATTTCCCGCACTGGCAGTGAAAAAGACGGCTACCAAAATACCAACGTAAACCTCAACGCTGGCTGGACGGTTAACGATGAGTTGCGACTTTCCTTTGCCGGACGTCAGTCTGACGGTATGAATGAGTTTGATGCCGACAGTGATTTCGACGGCGTGGTTGACGATCAGGATAAGGTCTCTGAATTCCGCAATAGCACTATGCGTGTTCAGGGCGACTATGTCTCTGCCGATGGCCGCTTCCAGCACAAGTTGGTGATCGCCCAATCAAACAATGATAACGAAGCCTTTGATGCTGGTGTGTTGGGTACTTTCACTTCATCAAGCAAAGATCAATATCAGTATATTGGTTCAGTTTTTTGGGATGAATCCTCACAGCGTGTGTCTGTATTGGCGGAGCGTGAAGAGGAAGATTTCCAGCAGCGTGGGGCAATTGATGACTATGGAGTTTATGGTGTCTTTGATCCCAATCAGGATCGCGAGCGCAACACTGACAGTATTGCGATTGAATACCGCAGCGATGTTTCCGACGCCCTGAGCCTTGCAGCCAGTTCACGTTATGACGATAACTCGGAGTTTGATAGCGCCAATACCTTTAGGGTTGAAGCGGTTTATCAGCTCAATGATGGCACTCGTCTGCGCAGCGCCTATGGCACCGCTATTAAGAACCCGACTTTTACTGAGCGTTTTGGTTTCTATACTAACTTTATTGGCAACCCCAACTTAGAGCCTGAAGAATCGACTAGCTGGGAGCTGGGTATTGATCAGATGCTGTTTGATAACAGCCTGACCTTATCAGCGACACTGTTTGATACTGAGCTTGAAAATGAAATCAATGGCTCTGCTCTCGATCCAGTGACATTTGGCTATACCGCAATTAATAAAGAGGGCAAAAGCCAGCGCCAGGGTGTTGAACTGACTGCTATTGGAACCCTGAGCAACAGTCTTTCTTTAAATGCGGCATACACCTACACCGATTCTGTTGAGTGGGATGAGGAGGACGCTGTTTATATTGATGAAGTCCGTCGTGCCCGCCATATGGCGAGTTTGAATCTGGCTTGGCAGGCAATGGATAATCTGCACATTAATGCCAATGTGCAGCACAACGGCTCTCAAACTGATGTGGTATTCCCCAATATTGTGGCTTTAGACAGTTATACCTTGGTCAATCTTAACGCCAACTTCAGTGCTACTGAAAAGCTCGATGTCTATCTGCGTTTAGATAACCTGTTCGATGAAGCCTATGAGGAAGTCTTTAGCTATCAAACTCTGGGGTTCGG
>CAWLBR010000071.1:0-11497 GCA_963855085.1 Gammaproteobacteria bacterium | reverse complement strand
GATCCTGTTGCCCAAGATGTAACCTTCTCAGTAGATATGAATGGCGTTGATTTAGGCGGCCAAACGCCGACTGTTAACGGTACCTTTAATACCTGGTGTGGCGACTGTAACCCGCTGTCTGATGAAGACGGTGACGGTATCTACACAGTAACGATTTTACTGGATCCTGCTGAACTCTACGAGTACAAGTACACTCTTGGTGCTTGGGTTGGTCAGGAAGCGGTTCCAGCAGCATGTGGCCTGACTACAGGCGAGAACACTAACCGTACCTTCGTGGTTGCCGGTGATGTCGCTGTTGTCAATGAGACGACAGCTTATGGTGCTTGTCCGGTCGAGGCCTCTGATCCTGTTGCCCAAGATGTAACCTTCTCAGTAGATATGAATGGCGTTGATTTAGGCGGCCAAACGCCGACTGTTAACGGTACCTTTAATACCTGGTGTGGCGACTGTAACCCGCTGTCTGATGAAGACGGTGACGGTATCTACACAGTAACGATTTTACTGGATCCTGCTGAACTCTACGAGTACAAGTACACTCTTGGTGCTTGGGTTGGTCAGGAAGCGGTTCCAGCAGCATGTGGCCTGACTACAGGCGAGAACACTAACCGTACCTTCGTGGTTGCCGGTGATGTCGCTGTTGTCAATGAGACGACAGCTTATGGTGCTTGTCCAGTAACAGATGATGGTGGCGATGATTCGTCTGAGTCTGACGGTATAGATTTTGAAGATACCCTCAGTACCTATGTATTTGCTGATATTGGTCCAGATGCTAATCCGGGTCTTAACTCGCAATTGGCTCAGGATCCAGACGACGCAGAAAATACGGTTGTTATATCGACAAGAGTTGGTGGCACGACTGTTTATAATGGGTTGTGGTTCACGATAGCTGAGGACGCTGTTAGCGCTGTTGATACCTACGAGTTTGAAGAGGGTGACTCTGTTATTTCGATGCGTGTTCGTTCTCCAGCCGCGGGTAAGACTGTTCTATTAAAGTTTGAAGTTGGCGATAGTGCGGTAACCACTACAGCCACGACGACCAAGGCTGACGAGTGGGAGACGCTGTACTTTGATTTCGCTCAGTCTATCCAGGGAACCTCGATCAATCTTACTTCTGCCTATGAAAAAGTTATCGTGATTTATGACTTCGAAGGTTCTGCTGATCAAGCTGATCAAGTTTTCTACTTTGATGATCTTACTTATGGTGGTCTGACCGCTCCAGGTGGTGATACAGGCGTTACAGATCCTGTTGCCCAAGATGTAACCTTCTCAGTAGATATGAATGGCGTTGATTTAGGCGGCCAAACGCCGACTGTTAACGGTACCTTTAATACCTGGTGTGGCGACTGTAACCCGCTGTCTGATGAAGACGGTGACGGTATCTACACAGTAACGATTTTACTGGATCCTGCTGAACTCTACGAGTACAAGTACACTCTTGGTGCTTGGGTTGGTCAGGAAGCGGTTCCAGCAGCATGTGGTCTGACTACAGGCGAGAACACTAACCGTACCTTCGTGGTTGCCGGTGATGTCGCTGTTGTCAATGAGACGACAGCTTATAACGGTTGTCCGGATACCGGCGGCACTCCAGCGGCAGGCGAGCTGATTACTAACGGTGGTTTTGAAGATGCCGATTTTACTGGTTGGACTGTCTATGACGGCGGCAGCAAAACAGTAGTCGCAGAAGAGGCTAAGTCTGGTTTGTATTCGGCTAAGCTCTCGGCTTCAAACACTGAAATGAATGCAGTGATTAAGGCGGCTAATATGGCTGCCGGTGATATCGCTGTCGACCAAACTGTGACTATCTCCTTTGACTTGAAAGGTGAACTTACCGGCGCCGGTGGCGTGGTTTTCGTTCAGTTTTTCCACGAAGGTAGCACTGAGGGATCCACTAATGGTGAAGGAATCCTGAGTGGCGGCCCACTGTTTCCGACTAGCTCGTGGGTCAACTATAGCTACACTCAAGCTATTAATAGCAACGTAGATGGCGGAGTTAGCCTGCAGTTGAAGGCGGGTTGTGGCGCTGACGTCTGTACCGTCGACGCCTATTTCGACAACGTTTCTGTCGTTGTCAGTTCTAGTGGGGACTCTGACAGCTAAGGCAGACCGTCTGCTACTTGGTTTTACAACAAATTGAGTTGTTAAGTAAGAATTTTTTTGGGGAAAGAGATTTATGTTTAAACAAAGTAAAAATATTTTAAGAAATGCACTGATTGCCGCGATGACTCTCAGTGTCAACGCCTATGCCCAAGAGGGCATGGACGAGGACTACGGCATTGAAGAGATCATTGTTACCTCCACCAAGCGTGAAACCTCGCTGATGGAAACCGCCGTTGCAGTCTCTGCATTTGGTCAGGAGTCACTGGATAACCAGGGCGTTAAAAACCTGCTCGATATCGGCGATATGGTACCGAACATGCAGATCGCACTGTCACCGACTGATTCCGGTGTTCAGGTCGTTGTGCGTGGTTTGACCTCGAACAACTTCACCGAGATTGGCGATCCGACTGTTGCTATGCACTTCGATGGCCTCTATTCGCCACGTCCGCAAGCCGGTCTGGCGCTGATGTATGACGTTGAGCGTGTCGAGATAAGCCGTGGCCCACAGGGTACATTGTTTGGTCGCAACTCAACCGCTGGTAGCATCAATGTGATCAGTGCGCGTCCTAACTTTGATCAGCAGGAAGGTAAGATCGAAGTAGAAGTCGGTAAGTATGCACAGCAAACTGTTAAGGGCTGGTTCAACTTGCCAGTCAACGATAAGCTGGCCATGCGTGCCAGTTTTTTGAAAGAAACTGCTGATACCTGGTACAACCAGACTCCAGATCTCTTTGATCTGGCTTGGGACACTGATGGCGACGGCGACACCACTGGTGATTACGACGTAGCTGCAGACGGTGTTCCCAACGTCGATCAGCGTCGCAACCGCGAAGTCAGCGACAGCGATGCCTATGGTTCAATCGATCGTAGTGGCGCTCGTTTAGGTATGCGCTTTGAGCCGACCAACGATGTCAGTGTCGATTTTATTGCCGATTACTTCGCCGATAAATCTCCCGGTGGTTTAAGTCTTAAAGATTGCGAAAAAGCCGAAGGCACTTTTTTTGCCTGTGAAGAAGATCAGTACGATGTCAGTGTTAACGTTCCTGGCGAGATGGATATGACCATGTTGGGTCTACGTTCAGTGATCACTTGGGATATCAACGAAGACGTGGTATTTGAAGGTCGCATTGGTTACTCGCAGCAGAAGCGTTCGCAGGTTCATGATGCCTCAACGGTTTATACCGATCCGGATCATCCTGCCTACGGCATTACGCGCACTTGGTACGATGACAACGCAGCGCCTGCCGGATGTACTGGCGGTAATGGTTCTATGGTTGAGTGTCCGAATTTGGTCAACAACCTGCCGTTGCTTGAGTCACTAGGCTACGGCGATGTGGCTATGCAGCCATTCGGTGACCTCAGTCTGAGCACTAACTATTCAGACTACCGCTCTGTTGTCTCTGAGCTGCAGCTGAAATCACAGTCTGATTCTAACTTGCAGTGGATCACCGGTGTCTTCTATATGAAAGAAGATAACGAAATCCGTTTTGATGTTGAAGACCCTTTTTGCTGTGGTGGCGTCCTTCCACTGGCCCAGTCCTTTGTTCAGCCGGAGCGTTTAGTTGAGTCCCTGGCGGGTTTTGTACAGTTTGATTACAAGGTTAATGAGAAGCTCAATGTTACAGCGGGCTATCGTTATACCCACGACACCAAAGAAGATATTGGCGGCCGCAACTATGTTACTAACGGTTACCGTCAGCCAAATATTGGTTTATACGACGCAAACGACTCCTTTTGGATGGAGTCATGGACACGCTTAGGCTTAGAGCCTACAGCCAGCATCGGCGTAACAGGTCCTTATCAGTCTGATGTTCTGGACAACACAATGGGCGCCTCAGGCGATGATTTCCTCGACCGTCTACAGTACTCTGACAACAGCCATAAAGGTGCTTGGAGAAAAGGTACTTGGAAAGTCGGCTTTGATTATCTAGTCAGCGATGATGTGTTCTTCTACGGTTCTGTAGCTACCGGCTATAAATCAGGCGGCTTTGGTGATTCGGTTGATATCTGTGACTGTAATATCACCGATACATTTGATTATGATCCGGAGAACAACATTACTTATGAGCTGGGCTTTAAAGCCACTATGCTCGATGGCAAGTTAAACCTGCTGGGTAATGTTTTCTTGATGGATAACACCGATCTGCAAGATACGTTCTATGCCACGATCACTGGTGTAGGCGCTGAGATTGAAGTGCCCGTTGATTACGATGACACCGAAGGTCGCACAGCAGCCTGTACTTTTGGCGAAGGTGACTGTGTCATCGTCGGTCGAGATATCGGAACTCTGATTACCCAGAACATCGGTGAGACCCGCAATATGGGTATTGAGCTTGAGTTTGATTGGCGTCCATATAACGGCGGCCGGGTAAACGGTTGGGTTGCTTGGTTGGATTCTGAAATCACTGAGTTGGATAACTCTCAGGACAACTGGTTCTGTTTAGAGCGAGCACTGCTCGGTCTGACTAACTGCCCTGACAAAACCACTCGTACTATCGATGGCAATGATACTGAAGGCCGCTTCCAAAGCTTTGAGGGCAATGCTATGCCTTGGTCTCCCGAGTACTCAGCCACTGTTACTTTTGAGCACAACTGGTACCTGTACAACGGTATGCGTCTGAGCCCACTGGTTTCGGCTCACTGGCAGGATGAGATGTTCTTTGACAAGGGCAACTTTGACGAGGGTGCCTTGCACTCAGGTCAGGACGCCTATGCTTCTGCTGACATCGCACTTCGTTTAATCAACGAAGAGAGCGCTTGGGCAGTTGAGCTCTATGTTCGCAACGTAACTGATGAAGTTGTGCGCAACTGGGCCGATCGCGGACCTGGCTTTATGCGTGCATCACTTGGCAAGCCACGTCACTATGGCGTTAAGTTCAATATGGCTTTCTAAGTTTGTAAACAATGCAGTGTAGGCGAAACGAAAAATGCCCTTCAGGAACAGTAGGGCATTTTTTTTGTCTCGAAAAAATCGTTGGAAATTGACAGTTGAAAGCTGAGAACTGAAAACTAAGAATTAGAAACTAACAGCCTAGCCACGGCCGCCGATGGCGAGGATATACTTTTCCGTCTTCCAGGGCTGATCAATTCGCCGCGAAATCACCTCGCCGCCGAGCTCGGCAACACAGCGATCGGCCAGATCCCAAAATGGTGGCCGGCCCGGATCGGCAATCAGCACCTGCTCGACACCGGCGGCGCGAGCGCGCTGAACAAGCTCAAATAGCGGTGTCGTCATCTCATCCCAAAAACAGATATCGGTGCCCATCAAGGTGTGCAGCTCGGCCAGTTCAGCATCTTCAAGAGACTCAAAGCTGCGCTCTTGAAACTCAACGCTGCACTGATTAATACTGGCCTGGAGTTTTAGGAAGGGCTCAACACTGGCATCTATATCCAAACCGGTGACCTGGGCCTGATAGTTTTTCGCCAGATAGATACCGGTTAGCCCCCAGCCACATCCGATATCCATGACCTTGGCCCGATCCGGTATTTCCCAGGTGCTCAAATAATCGATCAATACAAAGCTAGAGCGCCAGACTTTATTGCCGTGAGCAGCATGGCGCTGTTGGCGCTTGAGTCTTCGAACCTCTGGGTGGGAGGCCTTTAGAGCGTCGATATTCATAAACGAGATACTGTGTGTGGTTGGCTGTTTAAGCGGTATTAGTGATCTATCTAAATCTGATGTCATAGGGTCAGTCGGCGCGAGTTATTTTAAGGGGAAATTCTAGCAGTAAAACAAACCGCTGATTGAATAATGTTGTTATTTGTCTTTTCATAGCAAAGCACTATTATAGACGGCCAGATAGACGGCTAGATATAGGACTAGATACAGACCTAGATATAGGGCTAAATGATAGCCAAATAATAATAAAGTCACGCCAACAGGCAGGTTTATGAATCAGACTACGCTCAATCCTTGGCTTGGTAAGCTCTACCGAGACCGCAACACGCAGTTTCTATTTTTGCAGATCAGCGGTTGGTTCAGTCTCTCGTTAATCAGCTTTTTTAGTTTGACTCTCTGGTACAACCAGCAGAGTCTCGCCTATATCTCTCATACCTTATTGCAGTCAGTGTTAGGTGTGGCCGTTTCTTGGCCCTTGCGATCGGTGTTTCATTACCTGTGGAACAGACCAGTGCTGTCGCGGCTATTGCTAACCCTGGTGTCAGTGTTGCTCTGTTCAGTAATCTGGTCTGCTCTGCGGATTGGCGCATTTTTGTGGATGACCGACGAGACCAATGTCTGGGCTGATTTTGGCGGCTGGCTATTTGGCTCGATCATGATTTTCTTATGCTGGGCGGCGCTCTACCACGGCATTAAATATTATCAGCTATTGCAGTCCGAGCATGAAGCGCTACTTAACTTTGCGGCGGAGAATAAAGAGGAACAGCTCAAACGCAGCCGCGCCGAAACCCTGGCGCAGGAAGCGCAGCTAAAAATGCTTCGCTACCAGCTTAATCCGCACTTCTTATTTAACACATTAAATGCGATCTCTGCCCTGGTGGTGGGTCGCAGCACCGCCAATGCCAACACCATGATTATGCAGTTGAGTAGTTTCTTGCGTTATTCATTGGAGAACGACCCGATTAAACGGGTCAGTTTAGAGCAGGAGGTTATGGCCCTCAAACTGTATCTTGATATTGAAAAGACCCGCTTTACCGATCGTCTAGAACTGCAGTTTGATATTGACCCTGAGGCCAGCGATGTCAAGATTCCGAGCCTGCTATTACAGCCTCTGGTGGAGAATGCGATTAAATATGCCATTGCCCCAGCGGAAAAAGGCGGTAAGATTAGCGTCTATGCAAAACTCGATGGTGAACATCTGATTATTGAGGTCAAAGACACCGGACCTGGTATTCAGAATGACTCTAACTCCTTGGCCTCGGGGCCGGGAATTGGGCTTAAAAACACCGTCGATCGATTGAGCGCTTTTTATGGCGACAACTATATTTTTGAATTACGCAGCCCGGATACTGGTGGTATGACAATCTATATTCGTCTGCCGCTGGAAAAGCAAACGGCAGAGAGCAATGCTGAGCTTGTGCTCGGCAGCTAGCAAAGATTTTTTTTAAAAAGGGCGAGGGCTGTTATCAGCATGTCGAAACTGAAAACCATTATTGTCGATGATGAGCCACTGGCTCTGGAACTGTTGCGCTCTATTTTAGGCGCCATAGATGAAATCGAGATAATTGCCGAGTGCAGCAATGGCCGTGATGCCATAGCCGCTGTCAGCTCACTGCACCCCGATCTAATCTTTCTCGATATCCAGATGCCCGGTGTCAATGGTTTTGAAGTGGTCAAGGCGATGCAGTCTGACACCATGCCGATGGTGATTTTTGCTACGGCTTACAATCAGTTTGCGATTGATGCTTTTGATATGCATGCGGTTGACTACGTACTCAAACCACTGGATCCAGAGCGTATCGAGCGCGCCGTGCAGCGAGCGGCTGAACGCTATTCGGCACAGGATGAGGATAGCGTCCACAAGATGCCACTAATCGGCGCTATCGAAGAGATTACCAAGCGTCTTAACCAAGAGCCCGGAGATGGCACTGCTGCAGTGGCAGAGCCACCTGAAGGGATTAAGCGCAAGCTACTGATTCGCGATTCTGGTATCGTTAAAGTGGTGCCTTTTGACGATATTGATTGGGTTGACGCAGCGGGTGACTATATGTGTGTCCACGCCCTTGGCGAGACGCATATTGTGCGCAGTACATTGCGTGAGTTATTGGAAAAGCTCGATGAGCAAATGTTTATCCGCATCCATCGCTCCACCGTGGTTAATGTTGAGCGCGTAGTCAGGGTCACGCGGTTACAAAAGGGCGGTAGTTTACTGCACTTAGCCGATGGCAATTCACTGCGTGTCAGCCGTAATTATCGGGAAGCTATTCGCAGTCTGTTCCAGTAAGCCTGTAGTATTAAGTATAAGTAGTCTTGCCGTTACATTTCCCCCCACAAATGACCTCAGTGTCCCACTCAACGCAGTGATTAAACCCGCTATCTCATCTGATCTTCCACCACACAGCTGTCCATGAAAGACTAACGGCTTAGAGGGGATTATCACCTCCCCATAAAGTGGTCTAGGCAAATAGAACTACAGAAATTACAGGTCGACGACCGTGCAGTGCAGTTGAGTGCAGCGCAGTTGTCCAAAAAGGGTAGGGTAGAGTTAATCATGGTTAAAGTTAAAAGTTACGCCTTGGCAAAGGGCTTTGTATCAGTTGTTGCTGGATTGGCATTTTCTATGATGCCGGTAAAGCTGGTCGCAGAACAGCTCAGTGAGATAGACCAGGCAGCCGCTGTTGAACAGCGCGTGGCGACGATTTTGGCAGGCATGACTATAGAGCAAAAAGTTGGCCAGATGATCCAACCAGAGATCAAGTTTGTCTCGCCCTCGGATGTAAAAAAATACCATATTGGTTCAATTCTCAATGGCGGCGGTTCCTTTCCTGGTGAGCGTAAAAACTCTGCTATCCAAGATTGGGTTGACCTTGCAGACACTTATTACAACGCCTCTGTAGATACCTCTAACGGCGGTACAGGTATCCCAATTATCTGGGGTACTGATGCGGTCCACGGCCACAATAATGTGATTGGTGCCACTCTGTTTCCACACAATATTGGTCTGGGTGCGGCGAACGACCCGCAGCTACTGCGCCAGATTGGTGAAGTCACTGCACGAGAAGTTGCGGTAACCGGTATTGATTGGATCTTTGCGCCTACTGTCGCAGTGGTTAAAGACAACCGTTGGGGACGCACTTACGAAGGCTATAGCAGCGATGCTGCGCTGGTCAAAGCCTATGCTGGCGAGATCGTTAAAGGCATTCAGGGTGAGCCGGGCGAATTGGCTGCAGACCCCTCAAAAGTTGTAGCTACTGCGAAGCACTGGATCGGTGACGGCGGTACTTATCGTGGTATCGATAAAGGCAATACTATTCTCGACCTAGATCAGCTGCTTGAGTTACACGGGCAGGGCTATCTCAGTGCTCTTGACGCTGACGTTCAGTCAGTGATGGTGTCATTCAATAGCTGGAATGGAAAGAAGCTTCACGGCCATAAACAGCTTATTACCGACGTCTTGAAAGGGCAGCTGGGTTTTGACGGTTTGGTGGTTAGTGATTGGGATGGTGTAGGTCAAGTTGAGGGCTGTACCACTGAAAACTGTCCTCAGGCGATCAACGCCGGTATGGATCTGATTATGGTACCCCAGGGCTGGAAAAACCTAATTACCAATACTTTGGCCCAAGTGGAAAGTGGCATCATTCCTATGGCCCGTATCGACGATGCGGTAACGCGCATTTTGCGCACCAAGATTCGTGCTGGTCTGTTTGAAAAAGGCGCGCCATCAACTCGAGTGCTAGCCGGAGAGTCTGACATTATTGGCTCTGCTGAACACCGTGCTATTGCGCGAGACGCAGTGCGCAAATCACTGGTATTGCTGAAAAACAAAAACCAACTGCTGCCTCTTAAAGGCAAGCAACATGTTCTGATTACCGGTGACGGTGCCGACAATATCGGCAAGCAAAACGGCGGTTGGACGATTACCTGGCAGGGTACTGAAAACAAGAATAGTGATTTCCCCGGTGCCACCTCTATCTATGCTGGCCTCAAGCAGGCTGTTGAAAACAATGGCGGTTCGGTTGAATTGAGCGCTGACGACAGCTGGGTGAAGAAGCCCGATGTGGCGGTAGTGGTATTTGGTGAAGAGCCCTATGCCGAAGGTGTGGGTGATATCGAATCACTGGTTTACCGCGATGGCTACCAGGCCGATCTCGATTTGCTCAAGGCACTAAAAGCGAAAAAGATTCCCGTGGTAGCGGTGTTCTTGACCGGTCGTCCCCTGTGGATGAATGCCGAGTTCAATAGCTCAGACGCCTTTGTGGTGGCCTGGTTGCCCGGCTCTGAAGGTGTTGGTTTGGCCGATGTAATGGTCGCGGATAGTGCCGGCAAAGTGCGCTACGACTTCACTGGCAGACTGTCATTTGATTGGCCCAACAGCGAACTTGATCGCACCGATATCTCTCGCCCGGTAACTGACTTGCTGCTGACTCGTGGTCAGGGCTTGAGCTATGGCGATGCAGAAATTATTGCTGATGGCCTCAGTGAAAAGCCTTTGGTTGATCTGTCGAAGGCGGCTCGCGTCGTGTTTAGCGGCAGTGCTCGCCCGCCCTATAAAACCTATGTTGGTGACTCCAGCAACTGGCAGAAGTTGGTTCAGGGTAATAAGTCTGCCAGCGCCTTTGGCGATCTGACGGTAACCACTGTCGATGGCACAGTGCAGGAAGACTCCCGTCTGGTGGAGTGGAAAGGTGGCCGTGAAAGCCAATTCTACTTCCAGTCAGAGGCCGGCATTGATCTGACTAACTTGCGCGATGAGGATGCCGCTCTGGTGATGATCTTTAAGGTGAACAAACACCCTAAAGGTGGTGTGACTCTGCGTATGGACTGTGGCTGGCCCTGTTCCGGCGGGCTCAACCTGACCCGTATTTTTCGCGCTATTCCGGAAGATCAGATGATTCGCCTTGGGGTTAAGTTAAGCTGCTTTGAAAAGGTCGGCGTCAACCTGAAAAAGGTTAATTCGCCCTTTGTCTTAGTTACCTCTAAGGAATTTGCCCTCACTATTGCTGACATTAGAGTAACCAAAGATATCTCCGAGAAGTCACTAGTGGGATGCGGTTGATCCCAGTCTCGATCCTCTTATGATTTAGTCTAGCCGAATCCAATCTAGTCTATTCGCAGCCAGCCCTTTTTAGGGCTGGTTTGCGTTTCCCTGAGGGGTTTTTTTCGGCCATAGAAAAAAGCCCCTCGTACTGCTAGTATCGCGGCACAATAAAAATATTTTTAATCTGGCAGTTTAGTCTGAGTCTAGACTTAGTTTAGCTTAAGCTTGGCCGTCGAGAGGGGTTGGCATGAACGCATTATTTAGCAAGATGTCTGAGAGCACAGCGGAAGATTGGCAAATCATTCTTCCCGAGCAAATGGCTTATTTTAAGAAGTTGCCCGATCGTATTCTGGCCCATTTGGAGTTACTTACCGGCGATTACGGCGGCTTTGCCATCGACCGTCTGCAGCACTCGCTGCAGACAGCTCACCGCGCCGCTGAAGCCGGTGAAGATGAGGAGTATGTTGTCTGCGCGCTGCTGCATGATATTGGCGACACTCTTGGCAGTGCCAACCATGCGGATGTTGCGGCAGTCATATTGGAGCCTTTTGTCTCGGAAGAAAATCACTGGATGATCAAGCATCACGCTATTTTCCAAGGCTATAATTTTTTCCATTTTCTCGGTGCCGACCGCAATATGCGTGACCAGTATCGTGAAAACCCAAACTTTAAACGCACCGCGAGATTTATTGCCAAGTACGATGACCCTTCCTTCGATCCGGAAATGCCGAAGCTGGAATTGA
>CAWLBR010000070.1:0-11518 GCA_963855085.1 Gammaproteobacteria bacterium | reverse complement strand
TGGCCATGTGTTTAGATTTGAGTTGGATGAGTTTCGTAAGGAGTGTCTGTTAAACGGTTTGGACGAGATTGGTCTGACCTTAAAAGAAGCCGATGCGATTAAACAGTATGAGACTGAGCGTGCGGCTCAGCATCCTTGGGTATTTGGAGCTATTAAATAATGACTAATAGTATGAAGAAAGTATTGGTGTTACCTGGGGACAATATTGGCCCGGAGATTATTACTGAAGCGGTAAAAGTGCTTGAGACGGTTAATGAGAAATTTGGTTTGGGTATAGAGCTGGATTACGCTCATTTGGGTGGCGCGGCATTGGATGCTGTGGGTGAGCCATGCCCGAAGGAGACTTTGGATAAGGCCCGTGCCTCTGATGCGATTTTGTTGGGTGCTGTGGGTGGTCCTCAGTGGGATGATGTTGAACGTCATCTGCGTCCTGAGAAGGGTTTGTTGACCATTCGTTCTGAACTATGTCTGTTTGGTAATTTGCGTCCGGCGATTATGTATCCGCAGTTGGCCCATGCCTCTTCGCTGAAGCCTGAGTTTGTCTCGGGTTTGGATATTTTGATTGTCCGTGAGTTGGTGGGGGGCATCTACTTTGGTGAGCCTCGCGGTATTCGCGTTTTGGAGAATGGTGAGCGCGAGGGTTACAACACGTATAAATACAATGAGTCTGAGATTCGTCGTATTGGTCGTATGGCCTTTGAGGCGGCGATGGTGCGCGGTAAGCGTCTCTGTTCTGTGGATAAGTCTAATGTCTTGGAAGCGACTATTCTTTGGCGTGAGGTTATCACGGCCATGGCGGCAGACTACCCTGAGGTGGAACTGAGCCATATGTATGTTGATAATGCGGCTATGCAGTTGGTGAAAGAGCCTAAGCAGTTTGATGTGGTGGTGACGGGTAATATGTTTGGCGATATTTTGTCGGATACGGCGGCGATGTTGACTGGGTCTATTGGTATGTTGCCTTCTGCTTCGTTGGATAAGGATGGGGGTGGTATGTATGAGCCCTGTCATGGTTCTGCTCCGGATATTGCGGGGCAGGGTGTGGCTAATCCACTGGCGACGATTTTGTCTGTGGCGATGATGTTGCGTTATTCGTTGGATGCGGTTGAGGCGGCGGATGCGATTGAGGCTGCTGTTAGTGCTGTGTTGGATCAGGGGTTACGGACTGGTGATATTTATACTGATGGTATGACGCGAGTTGGTACTGTTGAGATGGGTGATGCGGTGGTGGCGGCGCTTTAGATTGTGATGTCAGGCTTTGAACGTCATCCGAGTTTTTGACTGTAATACCATGCCATGCGAGTCCTTGACCGTCATGCCAGCGTAGGCTGGTATCTGTTTGGGAGTGGGCTGGAGGGAGATCCTTCGACTTCGCTCAGGATGACAAGTAAGGCGCTCAGGATGACAAGTAAGGCGTTCAGGATGACAAGTAAGGCGCTCAGGATGATAAGTAAGGCGCTCAGGATGACAAGTAAGGCGCTCAGGATGACAAGTAAGGCGCTCAGGATGACAGGTAAGGCGTTCAGGATGACAAGTAAGGCGCTCAGGATGACAGGTAAGGGAGTGAACTGTACTAATGTGGACTCGACCGAATGCACCACTTCTGTCATGTCGGCCGACCGAACCATTACTGTCATGTCGACCGAATGCACCATTACTGTCATGTCGACCGAATGCACCATTACTGTCATGTCGACCGAACGAAGTGAGTGGAGAGATCTCCAGGGTGTACTGCGGTTTTCTTACACCGAGTGAGCTGAGGGAGATCCTTCGGCTGCGCTCAGGATGACAAGATGGTTTGTTAACAAAAGAATTTAACCAAGAATTTACAACAGGATTTAGAACAATGAAAAAAACAGGATTTATCGGTTGGCGTGGCATGGTTGGATCTGTGCTGATGGAGAGAATGCGTGAAGAGAATGACTTCGCCCATGTAGAGCCAATTTTCTTCACTACGTCTCAGGCAGGCCAAGCAGGCCCCGACGTGGGTGTGGAAATACCGTTGCTGCAAAGTGCCTTTGATATCGAAGCCCTGCAGCAGATGGATATTATTGTTACCTGTCAGGGGGGAGACTACACCAAAGAAGTCTACCCGCAGCTGCGTAAAGCGGGATGGGATGGCTATTGGATTGATGCGGCCTCGGCGCTGCGTATGGATGATAGTTCAATTATTGTGCTGGATCCGGTCAATATGTCTGTGGTTAAAGAGGGTCTGGCTAATGGCGTTAAGGATTATATTGGCGGCAATTGCACTGTCAGCTTGATGCTCATGAGTCTTGGCGGTCTGTTTAATGCCAATCTGGTGGAATGGGCGAGTTCCATGACCTATCAGGCGGCCTCTGGTGCCGGTGCGCAGAATATGCGTGAGCTGATCAATCAGATGGGGGTGATTAAAGGCTCTGTGTCTGATGCGCTGGCTAACCCTGGTTCGGCTATTTTAGAAATAGATCGTCAGGTGACTGATACATTGCGATCCGATAGTTTCCCTGTGGATAACTGGGGCTATCCATTGGCTGGTAGCTTGCTGCCTTACATTGATTCCCAGCTTGAAAACGGTCAGAGCCGTGAAGAGTGGAAGAATCAGGCGGAGACTAACAAGATTCTCAATCGCGAAGGCAATCCTATTCCATTGGACGGTCTCTGCGTGCGCATTGGTTCTATGCGCTGCCACAGTCAGGCCCTTACCATTAAGCTGACTCAGGATGTACCACTGGATGAAATCGAGTCTATGTTAGCTGAAGGTAATCAATGGGCTAAGGTTATTGCCAACGATAAAGAGTCTTCAGTTAAGTATTTAACACCAGCTGCTGTAACTGGTGGTTTGGATGTTCCGGTAGGGCGTTTGCGCAAAATGAATATGGGTGAGCAGTATCTTTCAGCCTTTACTGTGGGTGATCAGCTTCTGTGGGGAGCCGCTGAGCCCTTGCGTCGGATGCTTAGAATTCTGATTGAGGACTAAAGAAAGGCTAATCTGCGAGATCAATTGGTGAATAATGTGCTAAGACTTGAGGATGGTTAACATCTTGAGAGATTGCAGGTTAGCCGCGAAACAATTATTGTAAAGCTCTTAATGCAAGGCTCTTAATACAAGGCTTTGTTTAAGAGGCCTTTAATAGGACATTTTTATGACAAACAGGAAGTGGTCGGCGCTTTTTATGCAAAACTATATTCAAAAGTCTATGCACAATTTGATTCGAAAACCTAAAACACAGCTTATCGGTAATCTGCTTGCTCGGTTTAAAATGGTCTTTGTAGCCAGTGTATTAGCTCTATCTGCACTGGCAGCAATGCCCTCTGCCTACGCGGTGGGTCTGGGTGAAATTACGGTGACTTCGTCTCTGAATGAGCCCCTCGCAGCCAGTATACAAATTATCAACTCCACCGGTCTTCAAGATAATCAGGTGCTGGTGTCACTGGCATCGGCTGAGGCTTTTGAACGGGCGGGGGTGAGTCGAGACTTCTTTCTCAATCGTCTGCAGTTTTCGATCGGCCGAGACAGTGCCAATCAGCGCGTTATCAAAATTGTTACCGATCAACCTGTTGTCGAACCCTATCTAGATTTTCTTGTGCAATTGCAGTGGCCTGAAGGGCGGGTAATGCGTTCCTATACGCTGTTGCTGGACCTGCCTATTTATCGTGAAGACCAGTCAGCCGCTATGGAAGTTACGCCGCCGTCGGCCTCTAATTCGGCCTCTAATTCGGCCTCTAATTCGGCCTCTAATTCGAGAGCTCAATCGACAGCTCAATCGACAGCTCAATCAACTGCAGCAAGAGCTGGAACCGTTAATCGCGCATCAAACAACCGCGCTGAATTGTCTGGTGATCAGCATCAGGTGATTGTCGGCGACACATTGTGGAATGTTGCTCAGCGCCTGCGTCCTAGAGGCGCCACGGTGCTGCAAACCATGGATTCCCTCTATCAGCAGAATGCCAATGCGTTTTCCGACGGCGATGCTAATCGCTTGATGAAAGGAGCTGTCTTGCGTCTGCCGTCCCTAGACGAAATTCAAGAAGAAGCTGGCGATATGGTGGCCTCGCAAATTGGCCTTGTGGCAGCTGCTGAGCAAGACGCTGCAGCGGCCGTTAATGATGATATCGAGATTGTTTATGCTGATGAATATGATCAGGGCTCTGGCCTAAGTTCTGATTTGGAGCAGTCCGCTGAAGAAACTGATGCCCGGCTGCAGTTGGTCTCCGCCTCGGAAGATTCTACAGAAGCCGGTGCTAGCCTAGACAGTGACGCTGTATCAGACTCAAATTCTAGCGCTTCCTCAGGCTCTCTGCCTGGCGAGGCTGTTCAGAAGCTGTCCTCTGAACTCGCGGTTGCCAATGATGAGGTGAATAAATTTCAGTTGGAGAACAGTGAGCTGCGTCAGCGCCTAGCGCTGTTGGAAGCACAGGTCGCCACCATGGCTGAGCTGGTCGAACAGGCGCAAAAGCAGGCTGATCTCGACCGTGCCGTGACAGTGCCAGCCAAAGCTGAGAGCGATCTCAGTGCCAGGTTACTGGCCGTCCCCGCCTATTTTTGGGGCGCACTAATCGCACTGATTTTACTGCTGCTGGTTTTAATACTCCGCCGATCCTCATCCGCACGCCCTGATGAAGAAGCCTTGGGCGACCTGCCCTTGGCCAGTTACGAAAATTACGATAGTGACGCGCCGAACAAAGCCACTGCTGCGGCAACGCTGCACGAGCTTGACGATCTGGAGCTAGATCCAGACGATGATCTCTTCGACGAAAGCGATACCGATATCTTTGACGGCATCGAAGAGGCGGTTGGCGAAGACGTGTTTGACATGATGGTTGAGGCTGTAGCTGAGGCAGAGGTGTATCTCTCCCTTGGAAATACGCCCCAGGCGATCCAAGTGCTCGAAGACGCCCGAGCTCAGGATCCGGCAGATGCCGCGTCGCGCTTGAAGTTGATGGAGATTCTTTTCCGTGAGGGCCGCAAAGACGAACTGAGCGCACTCTATGAGGAAATCCTGCTGACAGACGATAGCGTCGCCATCGAAATGGCAGCGATTATTGCTGGCCCACAGGGCGGAGCTAAAACCGCATTGGAAGAGGATACTGCTGATCTAGAGAGTGGCTCTGAGCTCAGCAGCCTTGAGCTTGACGATATAGAAGGTCTTGAGTTTGAAGATACAGAAGGTCTTGAGCTGGGCGATATAGATGGTCTTGAGCTTGATGATATGGAAGATCTTGATCTTGACGATATGGAAGATCTCGAGTTTGAAGATATAGATAGCCCCAAGCCGTTAGAAAGCCTTAAGCCAGTAGACAGCCCTGAGCAAACAGACAGCCCTGAGCCCATAAAAAGCTCTGAGCCCATAAAAAGCTCTGAGCTGGCAGAAAGCCCTAAGCCTGTCGAAATTGATTTAGACGAGCTCAGGCTAGAAAGCACCGATACCCAGCACCCAGAGCTTAAAGATCTGGGTTTCTCCGACCTTGATATCGAGGCGCTTCAATTACAGGATCTGGATATAAATTCACTGGATATCCAGGACTTTGATATTGAGCTTGATGATTTACCTGAGGAGTCCAAAAAAGCCCCAGACGACTCGGCAGAACTGCAGTTGCCTGGTGGCGAAGACTTGGATGAAATGCTGGCCGACTTTGCTGCAGAGTCCACAGGCGAAGATAAAAGCGAAGACGATGCATTCAGCGCCTTAGATGATATCAACAGTCTCGATTCAGCAGATATTAAGCTGGACCTGGCCAAGACCTATATCGAAATGGGTGATCCGGAGGGTGCTAAAGAAATCCTCGAAGAGCTGATTAGCGAGGGCGATGACGAGGGTAAAGCCAAGGCCCAAGCGCTGCTCGATAGCCTGAAATAAAAGGCCGCGAGTTAAAGCTTAACTGGGCTAACAAACCCTGCATTGTGTATAATTTCGGCCATGACAGAATTAGATTGGGTATACAGCCTCAACAGCAAAATTCCCCAGGGAAAGAGCCTTCCCTCCGGCGTTAAACGCTATGCTGCCGTCGTTTCATACGACGGCAGTGCTTTTTGTGGTTTCCAAAAACAAAAGCACAGCCCTTCGGTACAGCAGGAACTGGAGCGCGCACTGAGCTCAGTGGCAAACTCCAATATAGTGGTCAGCTGCGCAGGGCGCACCGACACAGCCGTGCATGCCAGCTATCAGGTGGTTCACTTCGATACTCCGGCGCTGCGCACAGGGCGCAATTGGGTTAAAGGGTCCAACAGTCAGCTGCCAGATAGCATCGCGTTACTCTGGGCCGATGAGGTCACTGAGAGCTTCCATGCGCGCTTTAGCGCCACTTCGCGCACCTATCGCTATGTTATCCATGCGGCTCCCGCGCGACCCGCAATACTCTCTCAGGGCATTACCTGGGTGCGCAATCCTTTAAATACAGCGGCTATGCAAGAGGCCTGTCAGTATTTGCTTGGCGAACAGGACTTTTCCGCATTCCGCGGAGCAGGGTGCCAGTCCCTGTCGCCGAATCGTAATATCACCAGCGCCAAGATTATTCAGGCAGGTGAATTAATCGTTTTTGAGGTTACTGCCAATGCCTTTGTGCTGCATATGGTGCGCAATATTATTGGCTCGTTGATGGAGATAGGTTTCGGCCGTCGCGATCCAGGTTGGATAGGGCAGTTGATTAAAGGCCGTGATCGCACCAAAAGTGCTGCGACAGCGTCGCCAAAGGGTCTCTACTTGGTTAATGTGGGTTATCCCAATCACCCTGTTATTCCCTTGATGCCAAAGGGTCCATTGTTTTTAAATATTTAGCTTTGGTTTGCCTTAAAAATTATTAAAGCAATGCAATACAAATAGTTAAGCAGTTTTATTAAAGTAATTTATTGAATATATTTCACAGGTGAAAGCATGTCGGTCCAGGTAAAAATTTGTGGTATCACTACGCCAGAGCAGGCACTTATGGTGCAGCAGGCTGGTGCCGATGCCTTGGGTTTGGTGATCTACCGCAAGAGCTCGCGGTATGTGGATTTGCGACAGGCTATCGCCATTCGTGCAGTGATTGCCTCGGATGTTCTCTGTGTGGTGCTCTTGGTGAATGCGGATAAAGAATTTGTAAAGCAGGTGATCGCCGACGTAAACCCTGATCTGCTACAGTTTCACGGCGACGAGAGTGCTGAGTTCTGCCAGCAATTTGGTTTTCCCTATATTCGCGCGCTGCGTATGCGTGATGATCTCAATATTGCCAAAGAAGCAAAAGCTCACAAGCCAGCTCACAGCTTATTGTTTGATGCCTGGCATCCAGGCCAGTATGGCGGCACCGGCGAAAGCTTTGACTGGGCAAGACTGCCACGTGAGCGCAACTTTAATCTAATACTGGCGGGTGGTTTAACGCCAGATAATGTCGCCCAGTCTGTGGCCGCTGTGGCTCCAGACATGGTTGATGTCAGTGGCGGAGTCGAGTCGGCGCCGGGGATAAAAGATCCGCTTAAGGTGCGGGACTTTATTCAGCGGGCAAAAGCCGTCAGCTGAGGAAAAATAACCCAATGCACTATTTAGCTCGGCCAATCTGTCGTGTTAAACTTCCGGCCTGATACAGGGCTGTAGCATACGAAGGAGCGGATAACTTGCTCCAAGTAAGATTCACGCCTAGTAATATTAGTACTTATTGATTTTAGCGAAAGGGATATAGATGAACTGGCTGAAGCGAATTCGACCTAAGGGACCCTCGGGCACAGCAAATGAGCGCTCAAATTCAGTTCCCGAGGGGCTTTGGAAGAAGTGTCCCAAATGTGCTTCGCCGCTCTATCGCCCAGAGTTAGAACGCAATCTCGATATCTGTCCCAAATGTGAACACCATATGCGTATTGGCGCTCGCCGACGCTTAGATATTTTTCTCGACACCGATGGCCGTACCGAAGTGGCCCCAGAGGTTGAACCCATAGATCGTCTCAAGTTTCGCGATGTTAAAAAATACAAAGATCGCCTGACTGACGCACAGAAAAAGACCGGTGAAAAAGATGCGCTGGTTGCCATGAGTGGCAGCGTCAAAGGTATACCTGTAGTGGCAGTGGCCTTTGAGTTCGCCTTCCACGGTGGTTCCATGGGTTACGCCGTCGGGGAGAAGTTTACCCGCGCGGCAAAACTGGCCCTGGCGGAAAACAAACCGCTGGTGTGTTTTTCAGCTACTGGCGGAGCACGTATGCAGGAGGCCTTAATCTCGCTGATGCAGATGGCCAAAACCAGCGCCATCCTCGAGCGTATGCGAATCGCCGGCGTACCCTACATTTCAGTAATGACCGATCCGGTCTATGGTGGTGTTTCGGCCAGTCTGGCCATGTTGGGCGATATCAATATTGCCGAACCCGGCGCTCGAGCAGGTTTTGCCGGCCCCAATATTATTGAACAGACTATTCGTCAAAAATTGCCTAAGGGCTTTCAGCGCAGTGAGTTTCTCTTAGAGAAGGGTCAGATCGATATGATTGTAGCCCGTCACCAGATGCGCGATCGTCTAGCGAGCATGCTCTCCAAATTTATGCATCTGCCAGAACCAGTCGATGCCTGATCGCAGCCTAGCGGAGTGGTTGACTCTGCTAGAAGCGCGGCACCCGGCCGAAATCGATTTAGGACTAGAGCGCGTTGCCGCGGTCTGGTCGGCTATTCAGCAACAGCGTCGCCAGCAGGGCAACGCCATCTCCCTACCCACAGCGATTACTGTCGCCGGCACCAATGGCAAAGGCTCCTGCCTGGCCAGTATGCAGGCGGTTGCTCTAGCTCATGGTCACCGCATTGGGCTGTTTACCTCACCACATTTTCTCCATTACAACGAACGCATTTCTGTTCAGGGACAGCCAGTTGATGATGAGACTATTGTCCGTGCTTTCGATGAGATCGAAGCGGCCCGAGGTGATATCTCTTTAACCTATTTCGAATTTGGCACCCTTGCCGCTCTAGTGGTCTTCGTGGATGCCGACCTCGATCTGATGCTATTGGAAGTGGGCCTGGGCGGGCGCCTAGATGCGATTAATATTATTGATGCGGATGTTGCCGTAGTCACCAGTATTGCCCTAGATCACCAAGCTTGGCTGGGTGACACCAGAGCGTTAATCGCCGTGGAAAAGCTCGGGATAGCGCGGCCCTCGAGACCCCTAGTGATAGCCGAAGCCGATGGTCCTGAGGGGTTCGATCGCATGATCGCCGCCACTGGTGCGCAGCCCTTTGTGATCGATAGAGATTTTAAGCTAGACCTAACTCTAGATCTTAATTTAGTTCCTGATCGCTTTCGTCTTAGTCTAGCTGGTGCTGGATCTAAGTCTTTTGAAGGCTTGCCGGTATCAGGATTAATACCGAGCAATAAAGCGGCGGCACTGCAGGCCCTGAGCTGCGCGGGTTTGAGTTTGAACGCAGATAAAGTGATTGCTGCATTGGAGGGGCTGGCCTTGACTGGCCGACAGCAGCATCTGGTGATCAATGACTGTCCGGTGATTCTCGATGTCGCCCACAATCCAGCTGCAGCCATTGCACTGGCTGCAGCGCTGCCAGCGATTAAGGGACGTTATCTGGCGGTTGCCTCGGTGCTTAATGACAAGGATTGGCCGGGTATAGTTGAGCCCCTGAGTACTATTTTTGCTGAATGGCGGGTGGCCGAAATAAGCGCCAGTGACAGGGCGACTAAAGCTCAAACCCTGCATGAAGTGTTATACAATGCGGGCCTTAAAAGTAGTTTGTTCGAGTCGGTTGAAGAGGCATTTAAAAATGCCCTTACAGAAGTCGATGAAGACGACGTGATCGTAGTGTTCGGATCTTTTCATACCGTCTCAGCCGTACTTAATATGCAGCGTGAGTCTGATGGGTGTATTCAATGAGTAATGGGTTACAGCAACGAATAATCGGTGCCCTGGTTCTTGGCGCGCTGGGTTTGATCGTTTTGCCAATCGTCTTTGATTTCGCCGATCCACTAAAAATTGACCGCCAGACTCGCTTGCCTGCAGCGCCAGAAATTGAACCCATTGAAGTTGCCAAGGCTCAGCGCCCAGAGGGCGAAGCCAAATTAGGCGCTATCGATAGCCTGTTTAATATTGCCAAGTCAAAGCCCAGTGTCGATGTCAGTGAAGGCTTTTACGGCCTTAACGCCAATGACCTACCGCGTGCCTGGGTGTTACAAGCGGGCAGTTTTGAAGCCCGAGAAAAGGCCGAAGGGCTGATGCAGCGCCTGCGCAAGAGTGGCTTTAAGGCCTTTGTAAAGACGGCGATTGTTGAAAGCACCACCTTCTATCGCGTCTATGTGGGTCCCAAAGCGGACAAGCGCAGAGCTATAGCCGAGAAGGTAAAAATTGATAGCAACTTTGCAACTGATGCGATTGTGTTGCAGTACGTTCCCTGATGCGAGGTTAGCCCATGGAAGTGGCCACTGTAGATTGGATAATAATCGGGCTAGTCGGGCTCTCCGCTCTGATCAGTCTGGTGCGCGGTTTTGTCAAAGAGGCCATGTCGCTGGTTATCTGGATGGTCGCCTTTGCGGTGGCTGTAAATTTTAAACAGCCGGCGTCAGCGCTGTTGGTGAATATGATTGATCAGCCATCGATTAGGCAGTTAGTTGCCTTCGGCGGTCT
Source organism: Gammaproteobacteria bacterium (assembly GCA_963855085.1). Taxonomy (GTDB): domain Bacteria; phylum Pseudomonadota; class Gammaproteobacteria; order Pseudomonadales; family Porticoccaceae; genus HTCC2207. The sequence goes on along the minus strand of CAWLBR010000070.1, from coordinate 963 downwards.
GTTTGTAGGGACCTTACTGCTTGGCAGTATGGTCAATTTTTTATTGGGTAAATTAGTCAGCTCGACGGGATTGAGCGGAACCGACAGGATGCTCGGACTGGTTTTTGGTGTGTTTCGGGGGTTGTTAATTGTTCTTGCGCTGGTGGTCATACTGCCCAGCGCATTGCCGGTTGACCAAGACCCCTGGTGGCAAGCGTCGGCGCTGATACCTGTGTTCCAGAGTTTTGAAGTCTGGGGCAGAGAGACGGCGGCGGCGATTAAAGATCTACTACTAGGTTGGGTATAACGAATGTGCGGTGTTGTTGGAATTTCTGGAACTTCAGATGTTAATGTAAGGCTCTATGATGCGTTGACTGTCTTGCAGCATCGCGGTCAGGATGCCGCTGGTATTGTCACCGACAACGATGGTGAACTTCATGTTTGCAAAGGCGTCGGCCTGGCGCGAGATGTCTTCCTCAATGAGCATATGGCACGACTGGTGGGTAACGTTGGCATCGGCCATGTTCGTTATCCGACGGCCGGCAGCTCTGGTCCAGCTCTGGCGCAGCCGTTTTATGTTAACTCGCCCTATGGTATCTGTATTGCCCACAACGGCAATCTGACCAACGCCGATGAATTGCGCAACCATATCTTTCGCTCCGATCTACGCCACCTGAATACAGATTCCGATTCTGAAGTATTGCTCAATGTCTTTGCCCACGAACTGCAGCTGCGCCGCAAGCTCGAACCCTCGAGCGAAGATATTTTTGATGCGGTAAAGAATGTTCATTTGCGCGTCCGCGGTGCTTACGCCGTAGTCGGGGTGGTTGCTAACCACGGCATGTTTGCCTTTCGCGATATCTATGGCATTCGACCACTCTGTTACGGTCAGCGTGAAACTGAGGCAGGCCTTGAATATGCGGTTGCCTCGGAGAGTGTCGTGCTGGATAGCATGGGCTTCTGCGAGATTAAAGATCTGCAGCC
>CAWLBR010000069.1:0-11560 GCA_963855085.1 Gammaproteobacteria bacterium | reverse complement strand
GCCAAGCAGATCGTTGCTGTGGATATCAATATTGAGGGCGCCCAAGCCACTGCCGATATGATCGGCGGTGTTGCCATGAGTGCAGATGTCTCCAAAGAGGCCGATATTCAGCGGGTCATCGAAGAGATAGAAAACAACATTGGCCCGATCGATCTGTTTTGTTCCAATGCTGGTGTCGGCATGGGTGAAAGTATTAACTCCCCGAACAAAGAGTGGCAGATGAGCTGGGATATCAATGTGATGTCACATATTTATGCTGCCCGTCATCTACTGCCCCTTATGATTGCCCGAGGTGGCGGCTATTTCCTCAACACCTCCTCTGCAGCTGGATTATTAAATCAGATTGGCGGTGCCGCTTACGGTGTCACCAAGCATGCCGCCGTAGGTTTTGGCGAGTGGTTGGCGATTCACCACAAGCATGAGGGCATCAAAGTGTCGATGCTCTGCCCACAGGCGGTGCGCACGCCGATGACCGATAACGATAACGATGCCACGGCAGCCGCCGCCGCCAACGGTATGATCGAGCCGGAAGAACTCTGTGAAACTGTGGTCGAGGGTCTCCGTGCTGAGTCCTTTATGATCTTGCCGCATCCGATTGTGCTTGAGTATATGCGCAATAAGACCAGTAACTATGATCGCTGGATTGGTGGCATGAATAAGTTGATGAAAAAAATTGTCGGCTTAGCCTAACTAAAAGCGATTGGTTAAAAAAACACTAGTTAAAAAGCAATAAAAAATAACGGGCTATCTATGTTTGATATAAAAGAAGTTTTTCGTGTCACCAAAGAGTTTCTTCAGTTGGTTCCAGTGTTGGCGGTTAAGCCGACGAGCAACGAAGACGCCGTCTCGATGGCCAGCGTACTAGAGGGCACCGTAGCCAAATACGCCGACCGCAGTATGATCATATTTGAGGGCAAAGAGCTAACCTGGGGTGAGTTTAACGCTCTCACCAATCAGTTTGCTCAGGCTCTAATGGCCCGAGGCGTTAAGCGCGGCGACTGTGTGTCGGTGATGATGGAAAATCGAATCGAAATGCTCGCCTGTACCTTTGCTCTGCAAAAAATTGGTGCCATTTCGAGTCTGATTAACTATGCCTTAACCGGTGCTCAATTAGCCCATTGTGTGACCGTGTCTGGTTCCAGCAAATGTCTTGTAGGTGAAGAGATATACGGCAGTCTAGATGCTGTGCGGTCTGAGCTGTCATTGGGTGACGAAGATATTCTTTGGGTCGCAGATCAGCGCAGTAATCCAGTGCCGGACAATGCGGAAGATATTGTCAGCACGCTTGATCAGTATCCCGATACCAATTTAGAGGATACCAATACTATCTTGGCCGGTTCTACAGCCATGTATATTTTCACCTCAGGCACTACAGGTATGCCCAAGGCGGCGAAGATTCCCCACCGTCGCTGGTTGTCCGCGGCCCACGCCTTTGGCTTAGCCGGTTGTCGGTCTAAACCCAGTGATCGCTTTTATCTCTGTCTGCCACTGTTTCACGGCACCGGATTGATGTGCGGTATAGGCAGTTCCTTTTATACCGGCGCATCGATCTTCTTGCGTCGCCGGTTTTCCGCCTCGGAGTTTTGGTCCGATGTGCATAAGTACAAGACCACCAACTTTATTTATGTGGGTGAGCTCTGTCGTTATCTATTGGCTCAGCCGGTGTCGCCATTCGAACAAAATAATACTCTGACGCGAGTGTTTGGCAATGGTCTGCGACCGGATATTTGGGATGAGTTTAAACAGCGCTTTGGCATAGAGCGGGTCTGTGAATTCTACGGTTCCAGCGAAGGCAACGTGACCTTTTTTAATGCTTTAAATAAAGAACGCACCATGGGTTTGACACCGGCCAATATCATGCTGGTGAAATATGATGTTGACGCTGATGAAATGGTCCGCGACGCCGATGGTGAACTGATCCAGGTGGCGGTAGGGGAGGCTGGTTTATTGCTCGGTGAAATTGATGAGCGCTACAAATTCGATGGTTACACCAATAACGATGCCACTGAATCGAAAATACTGCGGGATGTGGTTAAGCCAGGAGACGCTTGGTTTAATACGGGCGACCTGATTAACGAAATCGATGTGGGTTTCGCCATGGGCAAGAAGCATTACCAGTTTGTCGATCGAGTGGGTGATACCTTCCGCTGGCGTTCAGAGAATGTTTCGACCAATGAGGTAGGTGAGATTCTCAATGGTCATGATCAGATTGAGATGGCCAATGTCTATGGTGTCGATATACCTGCCACAGAGGGTAAAGCGGGTATGGTGTCATTGACCCTGAAGCCGGGGCAGCAGTTTGATATTGATGCGTTTTCGGATTTTGTTAATGCCAACCTGACGCATTTTTCTCAGCCTGTATTTGTTCGTGTGCAGCCCGAGGCAACCACCACTGGCACCTTTAAATTACTTAAAGGAGATCTGCGCAAGCAGGCCTTTAACGTGGATCTGGTGACTGATGAACTCTATGTAATGCCACCGCGGGCGAAGCAATATCAAAAGCTCGAACGGGATCTCTATGAGAAAATTATGGATGGCACTGCTGGTTACTAGAAACAACTTGTTAACTGCAGCTTAGAAATTAAAAAAACAATAAAAATAAATTTATTAAATACGGGAGTGTCTATAAATGGCTTTTGCTTCAGATGTAGTTTCAATTGAAAAAAACGGTGCTGTGGGCACGCTATGGCTGGATCGTCCAGAGAAGTTTAATGCATTGACCCCGGCGCTTTGGGCCGCGATTCCAGAAGCCCTTAATGAGCTGGCTGCGGATGCCGATATCAGAGCGGTTATTTTCGCCGGGCGCGGCAAGCACTTCTGTGCTGGTATCGATTTGATGGCCGGCGGTTTGGATGCTGAGCACGCCAAACAAGCTCCCTCTGAGGCAGTCGCAAACTTAAATCAACTTGGCTTTACCACAGCGTTTCAGGAAGCGATTTCGTCATTGGCCAAATGCCAGCTGCCGGTTATTGCCGTGGTCCACGGTTATTGCCTGGGTGCCGGTATTGATCTGATCACCGCCTGTGACGTGCGTATTAGCGCCGCGGATGGACAGTTCGGTGTGCGTGAGACGCGCATAGGTTTGGTGGCTGATGTGGGCACATTGCAGCGTCTACCTAAAATTATCAGTGCAGGCCATATGGCTGAGTTGGCTTATACAGGTAAAGATATCAATGCCGCCAGAGCGGAAAAAATCGGTCTGGTAAATGATGTCTATGATGACTTTGACAGCACCTATGCTGCGGCAATGGAGATGGCCAATACCATCGCCGCCAATCCACCGCTGGCAGTGCGCGGCACCAAGTTTATACTGCAGCAGAGTGAAGATCTGACCACTGAACAGAGCCTATTGTTAAATGGCCTGTTTACCCTGATGACTAGTTTGAAATCCAATGATATGCACGAAACAATGCATGCGTTCGGTGAAAAGCGTCCGCCGGTTTACACAGGTAGTTAAAGTTTTTTAAGATATGTTGTAAGCAGTATTTTGAGGCGTATTTTGAGAAGGTCTTGAAAAATTGTTAAGTACTTTTTATAGAGATGTATAGAAAGTTATAGAGATTTATAGAAAGTTAAGAACAAAAAAAAGCTGCATCCCAGTATTCACTGAGATGCAGCTTTTTTGTTTTACATCATCATACCGCGTGTCGCGTTCAGCAGATCCGGATAGCGCTCGCCAATCTTAGCAAGACCATAGTTAACCCAGTATTCAATCTTCTGCAGGAAACTCATTTCGACCATTTCTGGTAGTCGCTGTTGTTGGCGATCCAAAAATGCGTGCACCGCATCCACATCTTCGGAGGTCAGGGATGCGTAGAAACCGGCCATACCTTTGTGGGCATAGGCGCCACCCAGCACAATCGCGGTGAAATCTATATGGGTCTGCTCACTCATATGGCGCAAGTCAGGCAGTACATAGTTGGTTTTGGCGCTGATGCCGTGGCATGAACCACAGTTGCGACCGTAGATCTCTTCGCCGTGGGTGATCACTTGCGGGTCATCGTTGGCCTCGTGGCCGAGGGCCATAATCACTGACTCGCCATTGTCTTGAATCGGCTGAGTCAGGTTAAAGTCGCCTTTCTTAAATACCAGCAGTTTGTTTTGATTGACCCTGTTGCGCTTAACTTCATCGCCACCGGCGAGCATCAGAGCACCACCGCTGCCCTGAGCCACGGCTATATATTGCTCGCCGTCTAACTCATAGCTTATTGGGCCAGCTAGCACCGCACTGTCAGACTGGTACTGCCAAAGAATATCGCCATTGGTTGAGTCATAGGCAGCAAATTTGCCCCCTGAGGTACCCTGAAACACCAGATCACCGGCGGTGCTGAGAATGCCACCATTGGAAGGCTCAGGGTGCTTAACTGACCAGGCGCGCTGCTGCTTAATCGGGTCATAGGCCACCAACTCGCCGTAGATTAAGGCATCCACTGCGGCGCGGCCAGCAACCCAACTTTTTGGGTCGCGAACCTCATTGAGATCAACGCCGGTGTTCCAGCGATCAACCTGATAGCTCACCGCATCCATACCTTTAAAGTAGGTGGGGACATTTTGCACTGGAATATACATCAGGCCAGTTTTAGGGCTGTAAGTCATCGGCTGCCAGTTGTGGGCACCGAAAGGGGCAGGCCAGATATAGCTGCCACCGTTGCTTTGATAGTCTGCGTACTTGGTTTCAACAGGTCGGCCGGTTTCCATATCGATGTGACTGGCCCAGGTGGCTTTGGCGAACTTTTCCGCTGAAAGCAGTTCACCGGTAACTCGATCCAAGACATAGAAAAAGCCATTTTTAGGCGCCTGCATAATCACTTTACGGGTTTCACCCTCTAGTTCTAATTCCGCCAGCACCAGCTGCTGAGTCGCGGTGTAGTCCCAGTTATCTTTGGGCGTGACCTGATAGTGCCAGACATATTCGCCGGTATCTGGCTTTAGCGCCACAATTGAGCTGAGATAAAGGTTGTCGCCGCCACCGGGGCTACGCAGATCACGATTCCAAGGAGAGCCGTTACCTGTACCTATATAAAGTAAGTCTAATTCGGGATCATAAACCAGCGAATCCCAAGCGGTGCCGCCACCGCCGCCGCCCACTGTGTACCACTCGTCACCGTTCCAAGTTTCCAGAGCCGCTTCTAGAGCAGGGCTTTCCTGGGGCTTGTTGCGATCGCCAGGCACAGTATAGAAGCGCCATTTTTGTTCGCCAGTCGTCACGTCGAAGGCGCTGACATAACCGCGCACACCGAGTTCGGCGCCGCCATTGCCAATTACAACCATGCCTTTAACCACACGGGGTGCGCCGGTAATGCTGTAGTTGCCATCGGTAGGCGTGGTTTGCACCGACCAGTTCTGTTCACCGGTAAGGGCATCGAGGGCGATCAATCGACCGTCCAAGGCACCTAAGAACACTTGTAGGGGGGAGTTTTCGTCCTCCTGCCAGATGGCCACGCCACGGTTAACTGGGCCGCAACAGGTTTTAATCAGATGGGACTTGGGCACCTTGGCATCAAAGTGCCAGAGTTCTTCACCAGTGCGGGCGTCTAGAGCATAGGCATGACTCCAGCCAGTGCTGACATAGATCACACCGTTGTGCACCAGAGGCGTGGCCTCCATACCCCGGGCGGTATCAAACTTAAACGACCAAGCCAGATCCAGCTCGTCGACATTGTCGCGATTAACCTTTTCCAGTGGACTAAAGCGCTGTTCCTGATAGTCGCGGCCATAGCTCAGCCATTCGGCATCGGGATTAGCGATGGACTGTTCGTTGACTACACTGGGTTGGGCAGCGGGTTGAGCGGCGGGCTGGGCAATGGCGAGGCTTGAGAGCCCGAGCAATGCAACGGCAGTGAGACTGGTGAGCGTACGTAAAAGCATAGTGTTCCCCTGTGTGCGAACCGCTTAAAGTGTTTTGACGGCGCGCTGGTTTTCTTTTTATAGTTTTTATACGAAATTTTTATTGGATCTGATTGTAGGGTGAAAGCAAACAAATGCCTACGAAAATTCAGTATCCGTCTGGGGAGCAGCTGTGTAAATGGCAACTGGTGACTGATTAGTCCTGCCATTGAGGGTTTTCGGGGGTTTTCGCGGGTTTAGGATTAAACTGGAGAGCTAAGCTGGGACCTGACTAGTATGGAGCTTGACTAGTATGGGGCTTGGATAGTATGTGGATCTGGTTAGAGCAGCGCCCCAATTAGCGGCTGCTCAAACCTGTGTATTGTTGGAGGTTTTACAGTGTCGAGTAGTGGATAATCTCGCTGGAGTTGGCCGGCAGTGAGACGCTGGTGCCATCTTCGCCTAGAGTGAAATCTGAAAAAACATCACCTACTCCCTCGAGCCAGATCGCTTCCATGCCAGGTGCGATTAAGGGTGGCACAACATGGTAGTAGACCAGATGACCCACATCCGCATCGCGCGCTATTTCTGCGGCTTCCACCGGCGTGGTGTGATAGTCATGTATGTCATTGAATATCTTTTCCCGCATTGGGTTGCCAGTTCGCGCGGCAGACTCTGCCATCAGCCTAACCAGCTTTGTCGACAGTGCCTCATGGACCAGCAGATCAACCCCTGCTGAATGCTTTTCTATGGCGGGAGACTTAACCGTATCCCCAGAGATAAGCAGGCTGCGGCCTTTATAGGTAAATTTGTAAGCCACGGCAGGCGTGATTGGGAAGTGATCGGCGCTGATCATTTCGACCTGCAGATCGTCATTGGCATAGACAGTCAGAGACTCGCCAGCCACTGGTAGGGCAAAGCTCACAGCGTGCATGCCGGCACCACTGGGCGGCACAACCTCAGCCCCGTGATGATCAGTGCGGTGCACTGAATCTCGAGCATAGGCTTGATTAAAGCCTGCAACTACCTCGGCGACGCCATCGGGGCCATAAACCGGCAGTGGGCTGCTGTGGTTGCCAGTGACCCAGCGCAACATGGCCATTTCACCTAGGCCATCTAAATGATCTGAGTGAAAGTGGGTCAAAAAAACAGCCTCTATGTCGCCCTGACTAATCCCCATGGGACCCAGATTGCGCGCGCCATTGGTGCCCGCATCTACAACGAATAACTGTTCGCCGGCCATTACCGCAATACAGGGCCCAGAGCGATTATTACTGGGCATGGGGCCACCGGCACCACAGAGACTGATATGTAAACCATCGGGCAGCTCGGCCAGTGACTGCGCAGACATCATGTTATCCAGGGCGCCGGGCAGTATTTTCAGCATAATAGCGCCACGTTCAACATAGACAGTGAGAGCCAGGAGTAGGGCGATGGTGCCTGCTATGTAGCGTTTTTTCATGATCTTATTACCTTTAAGACTATTTTTGGTGCAACTCAGTGAAGCGTGCCAAATGGTTACATGTGTCAGTATATGTGTCAATATATTTGAGATATGCTGCCTATAGAAAATAGCGTGGACAGAGCTAGTGCATAAGCTACTGCATATGTTACTTAATTACGCTTTAATAAGCGCCGAAACAATAATAAGAGTGCTGAGCTACCATGATCCACCTGATTAAACCGCGTCTCATCCAATTGTTTACCAGTCAGTGGCTGCGAAATCTGCGCCGCCGGCGCGTAGAAAATCGCCGGGCAGCCAATAACCAAGTCCATCAGATAACCGTTTATCTTCGTCTCAATGACGCCCACAGTTACCTTTTATTGCAAGTGTTACAGCGGTTTGCCCAGCGCTATCCGGTGAGCTTTGACTTTCGCACTGTGCTCAATCTGCAAGAAGATATGTATCCGGCACCGGCTCTGTGGCAGAGCAATGCCTTTGCCGATGGCAGCCATCTTGCTCAACTCTACAATCTGCGCTTCCCAACTCAGCCGCCGCAGCTGTCTGAGGAAAGGATTATGCAGCTCACCGCGCAGTTGCTGCACTGGGAGTTGCAGCCAGGTTATCACGAGCATGCCCTAGAGCTGTTTGATGCTTACTGGCAAGGCCAGAATGAAAGGCTCGAACAGATTGTCGACACTAAGATTAGCGATCATGCTGAATGTTACAGCCATCACTTGCAGGCTAATGAGGCACTGCTTAAACAGCAGGGGCATTACCTCAGTGGCATGTTGCACTATGGTGGCGAATGGTACTGGGGAATCAATCGTCTCGAACACTTGGAGCTGCGATTTAATGAAATGGGTCTGCAGCAAGACCAAAGCAGTGCCGTTGAGTTCGATAAAAGTCACAGTGATTTCTGTGGTCAGAGTTTAAAAGCCAGCCGCGGTGAAGACGGAGCAGGTTCGGTCAAGCGGATCACCATGTACTGGTCCCTGCGCAGTCCCTATTCCTATCTGGCCTTGATGCGCGGGCGTCAGCTCGCCGATCACTATCAGGTGCCCCTGGAGGTGAAGCCGGTGTTACCTATGGTGATGCGGCGTATGCAGGTACCGAAAACCAAGGGCGGTTATATAGTTGCAGATGTAAAACGCGAGGCGGATAAATATGGTATCCCCTTTGGTCGCGTTGCCGATCCACTGGGTGCCGGTGTTGAACGCTGTTATGCCCTGTTTGCCTATGCTCAGTCTCACGGCCTTGGCCTAAGTTTTTTGCAGAGCTGCGCAGAGGGTGCCTGGTCTGAAGGCGTTGCCTTGGAGTCCGATAGTGGATTGCAGCATGCGGTGGAACGGGCTGGGCTGGATTGGAGTCAGGCGCGGGAACTACTGGAAGGTGATTCCTGGCGGCTTTGGGCTCAGGATAATTTGGCCGAACTCTATGGGCATAATCTCTGGGGCGTGCCCAGTCTGGTTTATGGCGCGACTAAAGTCTTTGGTCAGGATCGTTTTGACCGCATTGAACAGGGGATTGTTGAAGACCTTACTCAATGTCTCTCAATAAACAATAAACAATAAACAATAATCAATAAATAAAAATAACAATAAAGAGTATCTAAATGACCTTTTCTAATCGTATTACCCAATTAACCGGCACTCAATACCCTATCATTCAAGCCCCTATGGGATGGATCGCCCGTGCACAGCTGGCGGCTGCGGTGAGCAATGCAGGTGGTTTGGGCGTGATCGAAACCAGCTCCGGCGAGCTGGACAATATCAAGCTGGAAGTGGCGAAAATGCGCGAACTCACCGACAAGCCCTTCGGTATGAATGTGGCCCTGTCCTATGTCCGCGACAGCAATATTATTGATTTTGTGGTGGAGCAGGGGATCAAATTTGTCACCACCTCCTCGGGCAGTCCCAATGTCTGCACCAAGGATTTTCAAGCGGCGGGGATTACCGTATTTCATGTGGTGCCCACTTTGGAAATGGCACTGAAAGCGCTGGATGCAGGTGTTGATGGTTTAGTCGTAGAAGGGGGCGAAGGCGGTGGTTTTAAAAATCCCAGTCCGGTCTCCACTATGGTGCTGTTGCCGCTGATCCGCTCGCAATGCGATGTGCCGATTATCGCCGCTGGCGGTATTGCCGATGGGCCGTCGATGGCCGCAGCTTTTGCTCTGGGTGCTGAGGGCGTGCAGATGGGAACGCGGATGCTCTCCTGCGCCGAGTCGCCAGTGCACAGCAACTGGAAAGAGGCGATTGTGAACTCTCGTGAAACCGATACAGTATTTTTAAATCAGCAGGGGCGACCGGCACTGCGGGCAATGAAAACTGAATTGACCGCGGGTCTTGAGCCTCTGGGCAAGTTTAATATTATGGAGCATATGGCGAATTTACAGGCGCTCTATTTCGGTGGTGATATGGAAGCGGCGATTCCACTGCAGGGTCAGGTGGGTGGTCGTATAGACAAGGTGCTGAGTGCTCAGGAAATAATCGATGAGACCATGAGCGGTTTTAACGCCACAATTGATAATCTTCATCGTCAATACGGCCAATAGGCTGGATTAGTCGTTATAATGGCAAACATAATTTAACCAATACTAAGAGAAATAGATGGCCGACTACGATATTTTTAATGGTGATGCAGATGGTATTTGCGCACTGCTACAGCTGCGTTTTGCAGAGCCTCGTGATGCTCAACTAGTCACCGGCGTAAAGCGAGAAATTGACCTTTTAAATCGTGTTTATCCGGAGGCCGACGATCGTATTACGGTGTTGGATATCTCGCTGGATAAAAACCGTGAAGGCTTAAATCGTGCACTGGAAGTGGGCGCTCAGGTGTTTTATGTGGATCACCATTTTTCCGGCGCTGTTCCGGCCTCGGCATCACTTAAGTCATTGATTAATGAAGCGCCGGATGTCTGCACATCGGTACTGATTAACCATTATCTCCGTGGCGCCTACCGCGAGTGGGCAGTAGTGGGTACCTTTGGTGATAACCTTAAACACACGGCGGCAGGGCTGATTAAGAATCTGCACTTTTCGGTCGAGCAGGCTGAGTTGCTGGAAAATCTCGGTATCTATATTAACTACAACGGCTATGGGGCAAATATTGAAGAGCTGCACTTCGCCCCGGATGAGCTCTATCGTTTGCTCAGTCAGTATCGCAGCCCATTCGACTTTGTTACCGATAATAAAGCGGATTTTCAAAAACTTGAACAGGGCTATCATCAGGATCTCGAAGCGGCACAGTCGACTGTTGCCCTGGTGGCCAGCGATGCCATAGCTGCCTTTGTGCTGCCGAATGAGCCCTGGGCACGTCGTGTCAGTGGGGTCTATAGCAATCAGCTGGCCAACGATAATCCGGATCGCGGTCATGCGGTGCTGACGGTTAAGTCCAATGGCAATTATTTGGTTAGCGTACGCGCGCCACTGAACGATAAAAAAGGCGCTGCGGCACTCTGCATGCAGTTTCCTACAGGTGGTGGTCGTGAGGCTGCGGCGGGGATCAATGATTTGCCGGCGGATATGTTGGCGTCATTTTTGGACGCTTTTAAGAAAGCGTTTAGCGCCTAATATTAAGCGCCCAACCTTTAAGCGCCCAACCTTTAAGTGCTTAGTATACAGCTTCTAGTAACAACGAATTATAGGGAGAGAAAATTTTGGCCAGTGCACGTCCATTTTCCATTTTAGGTATTCAGCAGATCGCCGTCGGCGGTGCCAGCAAAGCAAAGTTGCGCGGTTTTTGGGTCGATTTGTTGGGGCTAAAATATCGCGATACCTTTATCAGTGAGTCTGAAAATGTCGATGAAGATATCTGTGAGATGGGTGCCGGCGCCTTTGCCGTCGAAGTAGATCTCATGCAACCTTTAGATACTGAAAGACGCCCCCGGGTGGATAAACCCGCGCTCAATCACGTTGGACTCTGGGTTGATGATCTGGCTGCGGCCGTGGACTGGCTCACCGAGCAGGGTTTACGTTTTACCCCAGGTGGCATTCGCAAGGGCGCGGCGGGACATGACGTGTGTTTTGTTCATCCAGTGGCCAATGAAGAATTCCCTCTGTCTGCGGAAGGAGTCCTGGTTGAATTGGTGCAGGCGCCAGAGGCTGTTATTACAGCTTATAAGGTCTTGGCTGAGGCTTCTTAGTCGAGACTTTTGTCGTAGAGTTTTCCATTTAGAATTTGTGATTTAGAGTTTTTAATTCAGGACTCTTAATTTAGATATTTTAATTCAGAGCTTTTAATTCAGAGATTTTAATTCAGAGCTTTTAATTCAGAGATTTTAATTCAGAGCTT
>CAWLBR010000068.1:0-11618 GCA_963855085.1 Gammaproteobacteria bacterium | reverse complement strand
CCACCCAAGTCCTGCTCTTTCTCTGGGCAGGAGCGACAGGGTTCCTGCATCCAGTCAGTGCCTCTAAAGGCATTAAATAGAGGCGATTCATGCCAGGCCCATTCCAAACTCTGTTGACGCACATTGGGGAGTTCAAAACCCGGTAATACCTGAGCACTTTGGCAGGGCTGAATGTTGCCGTCGGGAGTGACTGTAACAAAGGTTGTTGCCCAGCCATTGCAGCAGGCCTTTGGCCGATTTTCATAATAATCAGGCACGACAAAAATCACTTCCATGTTGCCCTTATGATTTTTGCGAAAGTCGTTGGTGATGGCTTCAGCATTGATTAGTTGGTGTCGGCTGGGGAGTAGGGCGTCAATGTTTTTAAGTGCCCAGCCGTAATATTGTGAATTGGCTAATTCTACAAAGTCCGCTTTCAAGTCTTCGGCCAACCTGAGCATGTCGGCTATCTGATGGATATTTTGTCTGTGTAGAACAAAATTAAGCACCATCGGGAAGCCAAGTTTTTTCGCCTCTTTTGCCATCATTACTTTGTGGTGAAAACTTTTAGTCCCGGCAAAGTGATCATTTACGGCTTCATTGCTGCCTTGAAAGCTAATTTGAATATGATCTAACCCGGCTTCATGAATGGCGGCCAATCTAGCAGCATCGGCGCCCACGGCTGAAGTAATCAGGTTGGTGTAAAACCCAAGGGCCCGCGCTTCTGCAATAAGCTCTTCTAGGTCTGACCGTACCAATGGCTCGCCACCGGATAGCCCCAGTTGCACAGCGCCCATTTTACGCGCGTCTTTAAAAACGGTTTTCCATTCTGCGGTGGACAACTCCGAGCTTCTAGCTTCAGGGTAATTGACCGGGTTAGAGCAGTAGGCACATTGCAGGGGGCATGAATAACTAAGCTCAGCCAATAACCAAAGAGGAATAGAGTTTTGCTGGTCGCTGGCTATGGTGATGCTATCGGTCATGTTGGTTTATCTCTTTGGTGGCAGCGTATTTGTTACGCACTCTAGAAGTTAATATCCAGCCAGCCCTGATCATTGGCCTCGTGAATAAACTCCATGACATCATTCGCAAGCTCGTCGGGGTCGGCTTCGGCAAAGGTGGTTTGTAAGTCCCTGATAATGTCAGCAACGGTGGTTTGCTGTTGGCAGCGACTTAAAATCTCTCCGGCACTGGGGCTGAGTTGGATCATTCCTTCAGGGTAAAGCAGCACGAAGCCCTGCTGGGCCTCTTCCCATTGAAAGCGAAATTGGCGGGATATTTTAACCGAGGTATTGCCGGAGATATTGGTCATTATAATTCTATGTCCATACCGTCGTAGGCCACTTCAATGCCCTCACTATCAAGAATGGCTCGCTGCTCAGAGTCTTCTATCAAAATGGGGTTGGTGTTATTGATATGAATAAGCACCTTGCGGGGTTTGTTCATTGGGCGAAGTAGTTCAATCATGCCATTCTCGCCGCTCTGTGGCAGATGCCCCATTTCTGCGGCGAGCTTAGTGCCAACGCCGGCAAACGCCATTTCGTCTTCCCGCCAAAACGTCCCATCCACTAATAAACAGTCGGCACGTTCCATTAATGCAATGATATGTGGCTCAGGTTCACCGAGACCGGGGGAGTAAAAGAGATTTTTGCCGCTGCGAGTATCTTCAATTCTGATGCCTATATTGTCGCCCACATGAGGCTCGTGTCGATGGGGCGAATAAGGTGGGGCTTTACTGAGTAGTGGCACGGCATGAAATCGCAAGCCGTCGATATTTGGAATGGTAAAACTGCCTTCCTGAGTGTGGTCGTCTTTGTTGAGCAGAATGGGTTTGTGCTGTAAGCCACCGTTCCAGTGTTTAAGCATAGTGAAGAGCGGGAAACCGCTACTCAAGTCTTCAAATACCATATCCGTACAGTAGACGTCGTGGGGGCAGCCTTCACGCAGCATCAGCAGGCCGGTGGTGTGGTCGATTTGGCTGTCCATCAAAACAATCGCTGAGATACCCGTATCCCGGAGCTGTCTGGCAGGTTGCAGGGGTTTAAAATCGGCCAGCTGCGCGCGAATATCAGGAGAGGTGTTGAATAGCACCCAGTTAACGCCATCACTACTTATGGCTATCGAGCTCTGGGTTCTTGCTTTAGCGTTGATGCTGCCGTCTCGCAGGCCAGCGCAGTTAGCGCAATTACAGTTCCACTGGGGAAAGCCACCGCCGGCGGCAGAACCGAGTACATGAATAAACATAATGGGCCAACTTTTGATTTATCTACAGGTGCTTTTTGGGGGGAGCCAACAGGTAAGCCGCTCTGTTTATACGTTGTTATGTCGCATAAAAAAACCGACGCAAGAATCGAGTCGGTTTTGCGGAGCAAGCAACCGCCTCAATAGCGGTTGCCGGTGTTAGCCGAATAGTGCTGCATCGTCTTTATGAGGAGCAGTCGCTGAGTTAGCGGTTGTACTTATACATAGTGATTTCGAAGCCGAGACGGAGTTTCTTATAGCTTGGTTTTGCCCACATGGTCTGTACCCTTTTTAATTATTATTTGAATTAACCTTAATATACAGCATTTTCTGCGCAATTATAGTCACTTTGGTTATATGTAGTATTTTGCAAACAAAAATGAAGCAGGCTTATTTTTCCATTAATTCCCACGCCTGTGAGCCTTCGATAATGGGCTCTATGCATATAAGTTATTATTTTCAGCCCTGCAAACAAAGCAGCCCTAGAATTATTGGCGTTATGTCCAAAGGGCAAACTGATACCTCGCCGCCTGTAGGGATTGTTACGATGAAATGCTCTTTTAAGACCATACAAACAGCGCCGATGCTAATAAAGCCAATGCCAAGGTCCGAATGGCTGGCAATATTGGACGATCACGTCCCCACTGTAACAGTGTAGGTACGACCCACTGGCAGCCAAGATCAATCGACAGCGCATGCTGGATGAGTCCAGACACTGTGGCCGACTTGGTTGCTGGGAAAATAAAGCTTAATGCAGGCCTTATTGTTTTACCTCAATAAACTGTCTGCAATAACTTCTGGGTTGTTGGCCAGCCAAGCGAATGCAATCTAATCCAATCCAATCCAATCCGGTCTAGTGCGCTCGCAACTGTTATTTCCCCAATTTTCCGTATAGCGCCTGGCCTATATGCTCAGGGCACCGATGAAAACTATCGGGCGCATTTATCAGGTGGTTCGCCGCAAGTGAACTATAGTAAACAGCAGGTAACGAAGAGATTTTGAGTCTCTCGGTGCAATGGACTAAAAGCCGTAACCTCCAGGCACCCATGAGCCTTCCTTTGTTATGCTATTATGAATAAACCTATTGACTACTTTTTATATAAATGGCGAGTGTAAAGCTGATAAGCAGACTGCTGAAATCCACAGCAGCTAGGCATGGAAGGGGTGTTTTTTGAAGGGCATGATATTTACCTCGTTTCTCTACTTGATAGAGGAGCGCTACGGGCTTGAGATGGTCGAAGAGGTCATCGAAGAAGCGGCGCCAGCCAGTGGCGGCATCTACACCACCATGGGTGTCTACGATCATATGGAACTGATCGATATGATCGTGGTGTTGAGCAAAAAGACCGACGTGCCAGTCCCTAAGGTCACCAAAACCTTTGGCATGTATTTGTTTGCGGAATTTATTGCTGCTTATCCCCAATGGATTGAGGGATTGAACTCGTCCTTCGATATGTTGCAGAAAGTGGATAGTTTTATTCATGTTGAAGTGAGAAAACTCTATCCGGATGCCTCGCCGCCAGCTTTTAAATGTAGCCGCTATACCGACACTACTATGGAATTAATCTATGAATCACCCCGTTGTTTGGGTGATGTGGCGGAAGGCTTGATTCAAGGCTGTGCAGCCTATTACGGCGAAAAGCTGCAAGTGCAGCGAGAGAGTCTGGGTGATAGGTCCGGGTCTTGTGAACGCTTCTTTCTGACCCAAGTGATTGACTAGCCTGCCCTTTGTGACGATCCCAGCCTTTCCGTGAGAGGGTAGGCGGGTCCGAAATGGAATGGCAGGCTAGACATTAGTCTCTACAATGACACTGCTCTAGCTGGCCGCAGTAATAGCCTGCTCAATATCCGCCAAAATATCATCTATATGCTCAATACCCACTGACAGCCGCACCAGATCCGAACTAACACCCGCGTGGGCCAACTCTTCTTCATTGAGCTGACGGTGAGTGGTACTGGCAGGATGACAGGCCAGTGATTTTGCGTCGCCAATATTAACCAGGCGCTTGATCATGCCCAGGGCATCGATAAACTTGCCGCCAGCGGCTTCGCCACCTTTGATACCAAAGCTGACAATGGAAGAGGGCTTGCCGGAACACATTCGCTGGGCGAGATCATAGTATTTATCATCGGCAAGACCGGCGTAGTTAACCCAAGAGACCGCTTCATGGTCCTGTAGATAATTGGCTACAGCATTGGCATTTTCCACATGACGGTCCATGCGCAGAGCCAGTGTTTCCAATCCCTGTAAAATCAAAAACGCATTAAAGGGTGACAGTGCACCGCCCATACTGCGCAGTGGAACTACTCTGGCGCGGCCAATAAACGGCGCATCAAAGTCATCGGCGTAGGTGACGCCATGGTAGGAAGGGTCCGGTGTATTGAACTGGGCAAAGCGCGGGTTGTCCTTGTAGGTAAAGGTGCCGCTGTCGACAATAATACCGCCGATGGTGGTGCCGTGGCCGCCGATATATTTGGTCAGTGAGTGCACCACAATATCCGCACCATGTTCGAATGGGCGGCAGAAGTAGGGCGTGGCAACGGTGTTGTCGACAATCACAGGTACCCCATGGCGATGGGCCATATCCGATAGCGCTGCTATATCCACCACATTGCCGGCTGGGTTGCCGATGGACTCACAGAATACGGCTCTGGTGTTTTCATCGATTAGGGCTTCCAGTGCGGCAATATCATCGCCAGAGGCCATACGCACTTCGATACCCTGCTGTGGCAATGTGTGGGCAAACAGGTTGTAGGAGCCGCCATAGAGCTGGCTGACACTGACCATATTGTCGCCGCTGCGGCACAGGGTTTGGATAGAGGCTGTGATGGCGGCCATGCCCGAAGCCATGCAGAGTGCTGCGACACCGCCTTCCATTGCCGCGATGCGCTGTTCCAGCACATCGTTGGTGGGGTTCATAATCCGTGAATAGATATTGCCGGGCTCAGCGAGATTAAACAGATTGGCACCGTGCTCGGTGTCGCGAAAGCTATAAGAGGTGGTTTGATAAATCGGAACTGCCACCGCGCGAGTGGTTGGGTCGTCGTTAAATCCAGCGTGAATAGCCTGTGTCTCTATTTTCATTACGTCTGTGCCCCTGCTGTTATCTTGAATTGAATAATTTATTTCTAGGCAATATTCTCACCTATGCAAGGGCATATAACAAGCTAGCCATCGACCTGGTTGGTAATCCACAATGTCTGATAGGGCTCCATAGCCACCGACTGCATCAGCCCGTCACAGGGCAGCTGGCTAATCAGATCAACCCAGTTTTCATTGTCGATCAAATTGATATCAGAGAGGTTCAGTGTCTGCACTTGCGAGGTGATATTACTGATACAAAAAATACTCTGCTGGCGGTCAATACTCTGCCGCCAAAAGCCAAACAAACCGCTACCCAAATGCAGAGTGAACTGCGTAGCATTGGGATGAAAGGCGGATTGTTGGCGGCGAATTTTAAGCAGCTCGCTGATCCCACTAAATACCTGATGCTCAGAACTCTTAGCATTCGCCAGTCGCTCCTGGAGGTCGCTGTACTGCCACTGATGACGGTTAATAGCCCGATTGTGACCGGCATTTTCAACACGCTGATAATCATTGCGCGTGCCCACCAGGCTGTGAATATAGATCCCGGGAATTCCCTCTAGAGCAAACATAATCGCGTGAGCGCAGAGAAAGCGCTGTAGTCCCCATTGGTCAGGTCCCGCAGTGGTGCCCTGCAGTGCATCAAACAGAGAGATATTAATTTCGTAGGGTTTGCGCTGTCCCTCATCCCCGGTGCGCCAGGAAATACGTCCACCAAAGGAACGCATAGTTTCTGCCAGGACCTCGATTTCACTTTCCTTGAGCAGGCCCTCGGCAGGTCTCAGACCAATGCCATCGTGGGAGGCAATAAAGTTAAAGTAGGCGGTGCCATTGCGCGCCGGTGGCATGCTCATCATCCACTGCTTTAAATAGTTGCAGTCGCCGGTGATCAGGCTGTTGACCAATAGCGGGGGCAGGGAAAAGTTGTATACCCAGTGGGCTTCGTTGGCGTTGCCAAAGTAGGCAAGGTTTTCACGGTTGGGAATATTGGTTTCGGTGACAATAATCGCATCTGGCTGGGCATGTTCGATCAGTGTGCGCAGCAGGCGAACTACCTCATGAGTCTGCTCCAAATTAATACAGCTGGTGCCAGGCTCTTTCCATAAAAAAGCCACTGCATCGAGGCGGAAAATGCGCACGCCGCTATCAAGGTACTGGCGAATAATACTAACAAACTGTTTCAACACATCTGGATTGCGAAAGTTCAGATCTACCTGATCGTGACTAAAGGTACACCAGACAAACTGACTGCCTCTGACGGTCTCGACTTCCCTAAGTAGGGCATTGGTGCGCGGCCGCACTACGGCGCTAAGGTCATCATCCGGCGAAGCGGTAGCAAAGAAGTTGCGCCCCGGATCCCGATCATTGAGAAAGTTTTCAAACCAGGGGCTGCGGGCCGAGCAATGATTGATCACCAGATCCGACATCAGTGAATAGTCTGCAGCTATAGCCTCAATATCACTCCAGTCGCCGAGGGATTCATTGACGCTGGAATAGTCGAGCACGGAAAAACCATCGTCCGAGGTATAGGGATAAAACGGCAGTATATGCACCCCATTAACACAGTCTTCCACGTAGCGATCTAAAAACCGCTTTAGAGTTTTCAGTGGCTTTTCGTCCTGCTGCAAGACCGTGTCACCGTAGGCGATTACAAGACAGTCTTTTTCATCCCAGTGGTTGATATAGCGGGTCGGCTCGGTAGTTGCCTGCTGCAGGCGCATAAGCTCGATTAGCTGGTTGCCCAACTGTGGGTGATTGTCGCTGTCAACGCCATCAACACCCTGATAAATGGTTGTGAGATGGCGGCTGAGTGCATCAGAAAGGTGATCTGGGTTCATAGTGTTGGCGGCCTTAGCGCTGATTAAATTCTTCGGTGTCTGCTTCTACTGCAGCGACCAGCTGTTCAAAAATATCAGGCACTGCGCTGATCACGCGGTTCCAACTGGGAATAAAGGGCTTCTCCATGGGACTGGTAAAAAACACTTCTCCGGCCTTGATAATGTTTTCAGCAAACATCTCCACGGCTTTTTCTTCCTCATGAATATCATGGGTTAAGCCATTCATAATCGCGTCGTTGTGGCAGGTTTCAACTATATCCAGAGCCATGCGGTAGTAGGTTGCCTTGAGTGATCTAAAGGCCTCATGGCTAAATACCACGCCCTGAGTGGCAAGCTTGCGGAACAGGGCTTTGGCAATATCGATGGACATCTTTGAGAGGCCATCCTGATCATCATCCAAGGAGAGGTTCTGATGTTTGTGATCGTAGTTATCGGCAATATCAACCTGACAGAGACGGTTGCTGGCGTAGTTGCGATGCATCTCTGAAAGCACACCGATCTCTAGGCCCCAGTCGCTGGGAATACGAATATCGTTGAGCACATCACGGCGAAAGGAAAACTCTCCAGCCAGTGGATATCTAAAGCTCGCCATATAGTTGAGATAGTCAGTGTGGCCGACTGTCTTTTTCAGTGCACTCAAAAGTGGCGAGACTAAAAGTCGCGATACGCGGCCATTGATTTTACCGTTGGCGACACGGGCGTAATAGCCCTTACAAAATTCATAACTAAAGCGTGGATTGGCCACTGGGTAAATCAGTCTGGCGAGCAGCTCGCGATCATAGGTGGTGATATCACAGTCGTGCAGTGCCACAGACTCAGTCTTGTTCGAGGCCAAGGTGTAACCCATGCAATACCAGACATTGCGGCCTTTGCCCATTTCTTTGGGTGCCAGATCGAGTTTCTGTAATTTGGCGTCCAGGGCTTTCAGACGGGGGCCATCGTTCCACAGCACTCTGTGGTGCTGAGGTAATACAGAGAAAAACTCCAGTGCTTGGCGATACTCCTGTTCATTGGCGCGATCCAGGCCAATAACAATTTCTGTGAGGTAGGGGACCTGCTTTAACTCTTCAACAATACCTTTGAGAGCATCACCCTCAAGCTCGGAATAGAGCGATGGCAAGATCAGTCCCATGGGTCGGGTTTTGGAAAATCCTAGCAGCTCATCCTCCATAGTCTCAACCGATCGCTTAGATAGATTGTGCAAAGTGGTGATCACGCCGTTTTGATGGAAGTCGCCCATGGTTAATTCTCTTTTTTTATTAGATTTAAAAGTTTGGTTTTAGCATTTGGTTTTAGTGTTTGTTTTTATCGGTTTTTTGCAGCCATAGATTCACACCTTCCACCCATCCGTCCGGGCCGGTCTGTTGACTGATGTAGCAATTCTCAGTGCGTTTTAATATGGGTGGTGCGCGGTCATCTGCTCGTATCACCAGTGCTGATGAGGCGAGTTCGAGCATGGCCACATCATTGTTACTGTCGCCGATGGCCAGAATTTCGCAGTGGTTGTTCGAATCTTGTTGGCCCCTGTTTTGCAGATTGGCTTCAGCCAAATAGAGGTCCCGCAGTTGCAGCATGGCGCGACCCTTGTCCACATCGCCGCCAATATTTATAAACCGGCCGCCCTGAAGCACTGTGGCACCAGCCTCTTTTAGGCGGTAGATGAATGTCAGTTTGCGCTGTGGGCTACCAATCCAATGGACCGGCTCACTGTGTTCACGCTGATTGGCCAACTCCGCAGCATTTGGGGCTAGGCCTGTAATATCGGCAACGCCTGCAGCGCCGGAGGCGGCGTAGACTGAGTCAAAGGTCTCAAACTCACCGCTAAAGTCGGCCACTCGTTCGGTGAGAAGTTGCTGCCACTTGGCCCGGCGCGGCACATTGCGCAGCACCCAAAAGTCATTTTCTAAAGTGGCATGTTCCGGTTGAGTCTTAAAATAGCGGCTGGGAATATAGATAGCGGCGCCATTCTCAACAATAAACGGGTGGCGGTTATTTAGCGCATCACGCAGGGTAATCAGCTCTGCATAGGTTTTGCTAGTGATGGGAATTACAGGCACATCTAGTGCCTCCAGTTCGGCGAGCAATGGCACTGCGGGCGCAAAACTGTAGCTGTGATGATCTAGAAGGCTGCCGTCTAGATCGGTAAAAATGAGTCTCATCTGTCGTATATTGGGTTTGATTAGCTGCCTGCCTGTTTAGTTAGGGTTGCTGATCCATAATTCGAAAGCACTGTTTTGGTGCGCAGAAATAATGCTGTGCGCCAATCTGGGCCTGCTGTTGTCATTGTGTCTTCTCTGGTTGCACTATTAACAGGCGTCTGCTGTTGAAAATAGGGCGTTTTATCGGCAGTAGATCTCTCTAGGGGTTTTGAACTCTATTCTGCTGTTATGGCTGTTGCAGAATTCGTGCCAAGCGGCGGCGGATAGTTTTGCTTCTGAATATGGGACGCGCGTATTTACATGACAGCGCATTAAAGGTACAAAGGATAAAAAAAGGCGTCAGTTAAGCGCCAGAGTGTTTGCCTTAAGACGACTACCCATCATTATAAAAATAAAAAAACAGAGGTTTCAGTATGTCGAACACACCAGAGATTGGATTGGGCTACACCATTTTGCGCCGCGCGGAACTCTCACCTGAGCGCAAAGCATTAACCTTCGAGGGCAAGACCTCGACGTTCGAAGAATTTGGTCAGCGTATTCGCAAGCTTGCTGCTGTTCTGCGTGCCGGCGGTGTCTGCCGCGGTGATCGCGTTGGTTATATCGGCCTCAACCACCCAGTGTTTTTAGAAGCGCTCTATGCCTGCAGTTGTTTGGGTGCGATCTTTGTGCCGCTCAACTTTCGTCTTACCGGTCCCGAGATGCGCTATATAGCCAACGATGCCGGAATCCATACCATGCTCGCCGACAATGGCCAAATAGCTCTAGTAGATCAAGAGCGAGATAGTCTTGTATGTCAGCGTTATATCAGTATTGAGGACGATGCGACTAACTGGGAACCTCTGGAATCATTGATGCCCGATAGTCAGCCACTGCAATTTGTTGAACAGGTGGACGCCGATGAAGTGGCCTTTATCATGTACACCTCGGGCACCACCGGCCTACCTAAAGGCGCCATGCTTACCCATGGTAATCTATTTTGGAACAGTGCCAATTCGTCCTATGGCGAAGACTTTATGGGTTCCACGACACTCACCTGTGCACCGCTATTTCATATTGGCGGGCTCAATGTCACCACCTTGCCGTCTCTGGCTCGGGGTATTGAAGTAGTGTTGATTCGTTCTTTTGACGCTGCAGAAGTATTGGCGGCACTGGAGAAATATTCGGTGTCCAGTATGTTTGGTGCGCCGACCATGTTTTTGATGATGAGTCAGCACGAGACGTTTGCCACCACTGACCTGAGTCATATTGACGCCTTTGTGGTGGGTGGTGCGCCAGTACCAGTGCCGCTGATTAATCTTTATAGCGAGCGCGGTGTGAGTTTCTGTCAGGGCTATGGTCTAACCGAAACCTCGCCCTTTGCAACCATGCTCGAAACCAGTATGGCATTAAAAAAGGTCGGTTCAGCCGGCCGACCGCCGATGTTTACCGATGTACGCATAGTGGATGGTGATAATAAACCGCTGCCTGCGGGTGAGCGCGGTGAAGTCTGTGTCCGTGGTCCCAATGTGCTGAAAGGTTATTGGAATCGCCCCGAAGCCACAGCCGATGCGATTGATGTTCAGGGTTGGTTTCACAGTGGCGATATAGGTTATTTCGATGATCAGGGTTATCTGTTTCTCTGTGATCGGGTTAAGGATATGGTTATTTCTGGTGGCGAAAATGTCTATCCCGCAGAAGTTGAAAGTATTCTCTATGGCCACAGTGCGGTGATTGAAGTTGCGGTGATTGGATTGCCTGATGAGAAATGGGGTGAGGCGGTGACTGCAGTGGCAGTGGTAAAAGAGGGCAGTACTTTAGAGCTTGAAGAGCTGCGCGAGTTCGCCAGTCAGAGTTTGGCGAAATATAAACTGCCGAGCAGACTCTATTTTCTCGATGAGTTGCCGCGCAATCCTGCGGGTAAGGTGCAGAAGTTCAAGATTAAGGACGCGCTATTGTAGACCAGAGTAGACCAGAGTAGACCAGAGTAGGCTCGAGTGGTCGGCTCTAGTTTAAGCTTTGTTGGGTGACGCAGTGTGCTGCAGGGAGATCCTTCGGTTCGCTGCGCTCTCTCAGGATGACAGCTTTGGTTGTCATCCCACCCACTCTGTCATCCCACCCACTCTGTCATCCTGAGCGAAGCCGAAGGATCTCCTCCAGCAAACTTCAGTTTCCCAAGCGCACCATTCTGGCTGCGAAAACAGCCCTGAGCGAATAAACAGCCCTGAGCCAATAAACAGCCCTGAGCGGATAAACAGCCCTGAGCGCAAAGTAAAAGTTCCCAACTTTTACGAAAAAAGCCCCCAACTTTTACGAAAACAACCCCTGTACAAACCAGCG
>CAWLBR010000067.1:0-11728 GCA_963855085.1 Gammaproteobacteria bacterium | reverse complement strand
GTTAAATGCACGACTACATCGCTAGCGCGTCGACACTTTCTCAGGCTGGGAATATTACATGAAAATCAGGTCAATTATTTTACTCATATTGAGTTTGTCTGTTATCTCTGGATGCTCATGGCTCGGATGGGGTGACGATGAGTCTCCTGAAGACGAAAACGCAGGCTACACCGAAGTCGATTTTTACGAAAAAATTCAAAGCAGCTTAAACGCCAGCAACTGGTCGGTGGCGATCACCAACCTGGAGCTATTGGAGTCACAGTTTCCTTTTGGCAAGTATGCGGAGCAGGCCCAGCTAGAATTGATGTACGCACAGTTTAAGTCCGGTGACCACGATTCGAGTATTGCCGCCGCTGACCGATTTGTTCGCCTGCACCCGCAGCATCCCAATGTGGATTATGCGTTCTATGTAAAAGGTCTCTCTGAGATCTCTCAGGCCTCCAGTGCCTTTGATAACTTTTTGCCCACCGATAGCAGCATGCGTGATATAGGTACGGCTCGCGATGCCTTTGGCACCTTTACCGAGCTACTCAACCGCTTTCCGAAAAGCCCCTATGCGGCTGACGCACGCAAGCGTTTAGTGAACCTGCGCAACCAGCTGGGGCGCGCTGAAATACATGTGGCCAACTACTACTTCTCTCGCGGTGCTTATCTTGCCGCCGCCAATCGCGGTCGCTTTGTGGTGGAGAACTTCCAGCAGACACCAGCGGTTCCAGACGGTCTTGCGGTAATGGCTCAGGGTTACCAGATGCTGGGCATGCAGGAGCTGTCCGATCATGCTGTTGAGGTCTTGGCCGCCAACTACCCAGAGCACCCTTCACTCAATCAGTCCGGCGAGTTCGATTATGATAAGCGACATGTGGGCAGCGACGATTCGTTTCTCGGTAAGATCACCTTCGGTTTGATCGAGCGTCTGCAACCGCCAGCCTTTGACTCGCGCGCTATCTATAATCGCTCAGTGCGGGAAGCCGAACTGATTGCTACCAATGACGAGAAGAAAGAAGAACCACGCTCGATTTGGAACCGTATCTCCTTTGGTCTAGTCGACTAATTTATCCACCGTCCAAAGGGGTGTTTCGGAGCTTATGAACAAGGCAGCTATTATTCAAGAAATGCGGGTTATCCCAGAGATCGACCCGCAGTTTGAAATCCAGCGCAGAATCCAATTTATCAAAGGTCAGCTCACAGCAGCTGGCGGTAAAACTCTGGTTCTGGGTATTAGCGGCGGCGTTGATTCTTCAACCTGCGGTCGTCTGGCGCAACTCTCCATAGATCAATTGAATATCGAACAGAACTGCGCTGACTATCAATTTATTGCTGTGCGCTTACCCTATGGCGTGCAGATGGATGAAGACGATGCCCAGGTGGCGCTAAGCTTTATTCAGCCCAGCAAGAGCCTTACTGTGAATATCAAAGGTGGTGCCGACGCTATCCATGACAGTGTCTGTGGCACTCTGGCCGAGAACGGCCTACTTCCCCAGAGCGAAGGTATCACCGATTTTGCTAAGGGCAACCTTAAAGCTCGTGCGCGGATGGCCTCACAGTATGAGATCGCCGGTATTCTCGGTGGATTGGTACTGGGCACAGATCACTCGGCAGAAAACATTACTGGCTTCTATACTAAGTTTGGTGATGGCGCCTGTGACTTGGCGCCACTGTTTGGACTGAGTAAGCGTCAGGTGCGCCTGCTGGCAAAAACCTTAGGGGCACCAGACTCACTGGTGCTAAAGACGCCCACTGCGGATCTGGAATGCCTGATGCCACAGAAAGCCGATGAACAGGTTCTCGGTCTGAGCTATGACGAGATTGATAACTTTCTTGAAAACAGAACTGTCTCTCAGGAAGCCGAGGATCGGCTGATTGCTATTTATAACAAAACTCAACACAAGCGTTTGGCCATAGCGACGATTTACGACTAATCGAGGCTAGTTGAGTTAACTCCAATTTGGATGGAGATCTCAGTATGCAGGAAGCACAGCAGGACAATTTAGCCCTCTCCAGATTACTCAAACTCTACTCCAGTTACCGACTGTTTCTCGCAGCCCTGTTGCTCTGGCTCGGCTACTTAGAATCGTCTCCAGTCTATTTCGACGGCAGTGATAGCGGCCTTTTCTCGTTAACGGCTGCAGCCTATTTAGTGGCCAGCCTAATCAACCTGACGCTGTTCCAGATATTGCGCTGGCGTCCAAGCGAAACCTTGTTATTTGCTATGTTACTGGTGGATGTTGTGGCGATTAACCTGATGCTTTATAGCTCCGGCGGGATGGCCGGATCCATGGGTTATCTGCTAATGGTCACGGTGGCCGCATCCGGCACCTTTCTCAGCACCCGATTAGCTCTATCCATTGCTGCGATTGCCAGCTTTATTCCGGTGTCTATTGCGATGTCGGAGTTTGTTCTTAGCGATGGCGGCCAAGGGCAGGTGATGCGCAGTGGTGTATTCGGCATTCTGCTGTTTGCCACGGCCCTGATCTTCATCTATCTGGCCAAACGTTTAACCTTGGTTGAGGAGCTTGCAGAGAGCGAATCGCGAGCGGCAACACGGTTACAACATATTAATGATCTGGTCTTTAATAAAATGCTCACTGGCATTATCGTCTTCGACAGCGATTTTCGTATAGAGCAACTCAATGAACGGGCTTCTCTTTTACTCGGCTCAAGTAACAGTCAGAAATTGCTCGCCCGTCATGACTCTCTAAATCAGGTCGCCGACCTACTGCCCTACTACCATGAGTGGAAAGCCAACCCTCAGCGCCAATTACCGACCTTCCGGTGCAAAAACTCTGATATTCCACTGCAGATCAGCTTTAGTGAAATTCGCAGTAACAGTGTGGTGGATACCATCTTATTTATTGAGGATGCACGCACGCTTTCGCAGCATGCCCAGCAGCTTAAAAACAGCTCACTCGGCGCCCTCACCTCAAGTATTGCCCATGAAATACGCAACCCTCTTGGTGCCATTAGCCACGCCGCACAACTGCTGCAAGAGTCGAGCCTGCCCGAATCGGATCAGCAATTGGTGGATGTCGTGCTGCGCCACAGCACCAGAGTGGACAAGCTGGTGCGGGATATTCTGCAGCTGTCACGGCAGCAGGCACCGCAGATCAGCGTGATCAACATCTATAACAATTGCATACTGAGTAAAACCCAAGTCGAAGAGAGCCACCAGTTCCAGAATCCTCAGATCCACATCGACGGCTCTGCCCAGGGCGTTAATGCGCCATTTGATAGTGGCCAACTGCAACAGGTGTTAATCAATTTGATCAGTAATGCACTGCGCCACTCTGAGAAAAAAACCGGCCTTCCCTGGGTGGCTATTCGCTTCGATTATCAGACCGATATGAACCTCGCTATGCTAAAAATCTATGACCGCGGCGAAGGAGTCTCGGCAGCTAACAAAAATAAAATCTTTGAACCGTTTTTTACCACTGAAAAACAGGGTGTGGGCCTGGGCCTCTATATAGCTCGAGAACTTTGTGAAATCAACTTCGCTACACTAAGCTATGTGTATAAAAGCTCGGCAGAAGGTCACTTTAAAATAGTATTTTCTGATCCGGCTAAGCTACTGCCAAGGAATGCAGATAATGAACAAAACCGTTCTGATCATTGATGATGAACTGGATTTACGCGAACTACTCAAACTGACATTGGAAAAAATGAGTATCTCTGCAATAGCGGTTGAAACCGTTAGCGAAGCCAAAGCCGAACTAAAAAAGCAGTCCTTCGATCTCTGCTTAACCGATATGCGCCTGCCCGACGGCAGTGGCCTCGACGTGGTCGCCTATGTGCAGAAGAACCATCCACAGTTGCCGATCGCCGTGTTAACCGCCTATGGCAATGTCGAGCTGGCAGTTGAGGCGCTTAAGTTGGGGGCTTTTGATTTTCTCTCCAAACCAGTGAAATTGTCGCGCTTACGCAGCTTGATTAGCAATGCTCTGTCAATGCCTGACGCCACCCATATAGAGAACATGACCAATGAATCCCTGCTGCTCGGCGAATCACAGCATATGCAAAACATTCGCCAGCAGATCACCAAAGTGGCTCGCAGTCAGGCGCCGATGTATATCAGTGGCGAATCCGGGACTGGTAAAGAGCTTGCGGCACGCTCTATACACAAACAGAGCCCCAGGGCTAAGAACCTCTTCGCTCCGGTTAACTGTGGTGCTATTCCAAGTAATTTAATGGAATCGGAATTTTTTGGTCATCTCAAAGGTAGTTTTACCGGCGCCATAGAAGATAAAATGGGGCTTTTTCAAGCGGCCTCTGGTGGCACATTATTTCTCGATGAGGTGGCTGACCTACCTCTAGATATGCAGGTTAAACTGCTCCGTGCGATTCAGGAAAAACGGGTTCGACCTGTGGGGTCAGAGAGCGAAGTGGAGGTGGATGTGCGGCTGATCAGTGCGACCCACAAAAACCTCCAGGATGCGGTGATGGAGGGTACCTTTCGCAGCGACCTGTTCTACCGCCTCAATGTTATAGATCTTCATATGCCCAGCTTGAGGCAGCGGCCTGAAGATATAGAACCTCTTACTGAGGAGTTTCTCAAGCATCTCCGCAGCAACGGCGAAGCGGTTGAGCTGTCTAATGCTGCTCTGGATGCACTGCGTTGTTACAATTTTCCCGGCAATGTTCGTGAGCTAGAAAATATTCTCGAGCGGGCGGCTACCCTCTGTGAAAACAACCGCATTGAGGTCACTGATCTTAAGCTTAACGGCGACAGTGGCAGCGAAGAACAGAGCAAGGTTGATCGCCCCCAACGGCGGCAGCCCACGGAGATTAATTCCTTGGATGATCATCTAGAGGAGATAGAAAAAGAGATTTTATTGGATACCTTAGAGCGCTCCCGCTGGAACAAAACTGCGGCCGCGAAAAAGCTCGGCATCAGTTTTCGTTCGATACGTTATCGTCTCCAGAAGCTTGGGCTTGATGATTAACTAACCAGCATCAAGAATCAAGAATCAAAAGCCAGGCTACTTGTCCTGCTTGCTGTACCACCAGACGCGACGTCGAACGCCCAGGGGATCGCCCTCGGTGTCTTCCGCATGAAACCCAAACATCACCCCACTGACGGCCTTCTCCTCGATGGTGCAGTTGTTATCGGCATCGCAAATCCGTTCTTCGATGATAACCGTGAAGCCCACTGGCGAGGGTAAAAAGCCTCCTCCCCCAACGGTGACATAGTTTTTGTCCCCAGGCGCCCTGCCCACTACAGAAAACGGATTGATTTTATAGATGCGTGCTTCGCCGAGATCCGTGCAGTCATTATTTTGCCCAGGAATGTTGGTGGCAAAAGTAGCAACCTCATTCGTGGTTAATACTGAGGTCACCACTTTCTCACCTTCTTCAAGAGTCAGATACCAGCCTTTTAAAAACTTGCTGTTGGTGGTGATATCGGTATCGGGGTCAAAGGCCTCAGTGCTGCCAGAGACCACTGTAGTAGCCTCTGCCAAGTCGTCTTCCGTAAGAGTTGTTGTAGACGTTGCAGCCCTGGTCTGGTCGTAGTCGCGATAGAAAATCATGTAGTTCTGCACTGAGGTATCAACCGGTTTTTCGCGGTCGCCAGAACCAATAATAATCATGTCGTAATTACCATCTGGACTCTCAACAACATCGGGAGCATTTAAAAAACGCTGGGGGCTAGTGGAAAACTTAAACAGTCGCGTGGCTTTCCAATCTGCCACCGTAGCGCTGGCAATATCAAGCCGCCAGAGCTGACCACCGGTATCGCCAAAATAGACTCGATCGGAATAACCATTGCCATCTCGATCAACCACGGCGAGATCCGATGGCACACTAAAGGTCATATTGGCTTCACTGAGAACGGTGCCCGAGGGGCTGGATACTGAACCTGAGGTGACCTGCCAAATATCCTCGCCGGTTAGGGCATCAATAACAATCACACCGCGACCCTGGGTGCGGGTTACTGAAGGTCCATCATCCACATCAGGATCGTAGCCCAAGCCCATCATCAATACGATTTTGTCATCAGTACCTACCTTCAATTTGGTTACGACGGGCTTCGACCAGGTCTGGCCCAGCTCGCTATAGCCATTTTCGAGGCTGCTTTTACGCCATTTCATTACCGGTGATTCAGGATCGGTGACATCCAGAGCATAGAGCAGATCGCCGCCACGGCGCGCGGTGAGATAGATGATAGCGCTGCTGACTTCGTCGTTGCTGTCATAGACTACATAGCTGCCCACGGAGCCATCAAAGAAATAAGGTTTGTTATCAAAGCCACCGGTCAGCGTGAGGTTGTCATAGAGCACTTTAAGCTGCGGGAAATGCTCCGGCGCAGTAAACGCCCACACCTCTTCGCCATCTTTGGAGCTGCTGTCGACGGTCTTTTCGATAATGCCGCCCTTTACCCCGTGGAACATGCCATCGTTGGAGCCATAGAACACATAGGGTCCTTTGGTGCCGCCATAGTTAATGACCACTGGCTGGGAATGGATTACATCGCCGTGGACATTGGGGCGAATATCGGTGATATCACCATCATCATTCACATTCTCAAGGTCAATCCCTTTTGACCAATTGATGATGTTATTCATCTCAGTGGCATCCGCCGCGGCAAAGTCAGCGAAATTAAGATTATTATTGGAGGTATTAAAGTCTTCTAAACTGCTACAGCCTCCGGTGCAGGTGTAGACCATGCGACCAGTGCCAACATATTCGCGCAATCCCTGGGCCACGCCGCCACGCTCTACTTCTTTACCGTCTGGATTATCGCTGGGGCTGCTAGCCTCTCCACTATCTGAAGAGAGACTAGGTATATTGGTCCAATAGGTGCTGTCGGCAGTCCAAAAGCTCCGTGCCAGTGTTTCAATAAACCCAGTGTCTGTGTCTTCCGCGGCCTCTCCATCACCATCAACCAAAACAGGCTTGCCGGTAATCGAATCCAGACCAATTTGATAAAGTTTGAGATTGCCCGACCAGCGCGGCTGCTGAGAGGGCCGAAAGATGCCCATATAAATCTGGTTTTCGTTGGTGCCCTTGATATTGACCGATACCGGTAAACTGACCGCGGCAAAAACACTATTTTTCTCGAGAATATCGTCCACCACATCGTTGAGCGCCGCAGCCAGTGCGTCGGCATCTGAAGCAACCAAATAGTCGCCACCGCCTTTACCCTCTGACGCGTTGTACATCAATGCATGTTTTGAGGCATCCGGTTTAGTTAGGCCAAATTTCCTGTAGTCTGCAGCATCCGTTTTGGGATCGTATTGTTTGCCGCTGGAATTTTTGGCCTCAAATACATCCACAGCGTAGATCGAGACATTCTGTTTGCCATCGACATCATCATTAATGTCGTTAGTATTTAAAAAGCGTGCATATTCATCTAACCAATTGGCCTCTTCACCGGTGTGAAAACCGGTAGATAGCGGATCGTCGGCGAATACGCCACCCAGTGCATCGAGTTTAGACTCGGCGACATTGTTCTCACCACTATCAGGGCCGCCATTGGAAATAAACAACATATAGTTATTGGCGCAGGCCTGATCGTCGATTGGACTAATATAGTTATTGTCACTGAAGGCGCTGGGGTCGAAGCCATCGATATTCGACGGATGCGGGCCATCCTGCTGTCCCGCTTGGTAAGGCTTACCCGCAAACCACAGGTAGGCTTCGTTAAAGGCGAGGGCCATAGGCGCATTATTGGTTTTTGGCAGATTTTCCGAGCCGTAAAACAGGCTCACATCAAATGTAGCCGGCTCCGGCTCCGTAGGCCATTCCATACTCAGCTGAGCGCGACATTTGGCTTCATTTTCTGCGGCGCCACCACCCCTAAACGCATCCTCATTGCAGTACAGTTTTGCCTTGATTGCATCTATATCCGTATCATCTGCGGATTCAATTTCCAGAAAGGCCTGAATGGGTTTGCCGCCTTTTGGCGAGTTACCGCTGGAATACACCAATATACCCAGATTGATGCCGTGGAACTTGTCATCGTCAGCAAAGCGTTGCTTGAGACTGTCGAGAAATTTAAACAGCGCTTCGTGCATAATCTGCTGCTTGGTCACACCATTGGAGTTGCTATTCCAGTTAGCCGAATTATCCAGTACAAGTAGCACATTGGGCACCGCAACATTGGTTGAATTGGCACGGAAAATATCAATATCTGCGGCCGAAGACCAGAGTGATAACAGCAGTATTAATGCCGCTACAGGCCCCCGCACTAACAAATTGCGTTGGAATATAGGTTTATTTTTCATGGTGTAGCCTCCTGGCTTATCAATCGGGGCAATAGCCCTCGAGATACCTGAATTTGAATCCTTCAATAATATTCGATGACGCCCCCGAGACATTGTCTGTGACGCTGACATCGGCCTCCCAGTAATACTCTGGATGGCAGGGTGCTGAACTGCCCTCAATCAGCGAGCAGCCCGCAGGCGTGGCCTGTAACAGGCATTGCAGGCTATTGATGGTGACACCCATACCATTGGACACATTGCTCGGGAATGACAGGGTGAAATTACCATCGCCATCTAGGTAGGCACTGTTATTGACGTAATAATCTAGATCGCTGAGCAGATAGTTAATTGAGTTTTGCGCTGCCTGACTGGCTTCCTGCTGGCGCTGCTGGCTCTGCACCAATTGCAGCGTAATATTGGTCGAGGTAATGGTCGAGACACCGAGAGTGGTCATGACTAGAAGCATCACTAGGGCAACAATCAAAACCGCTCCGCGCTGCTGCCTTCTAAATAAAGCTGTGCTCATTAAAGCCGCGCTGACTAAAGACTGTTCACTCATACTCCTGCCCTCTTAATACTGACATTAGTGAGTCGTGCAACGGCGCTAAATAAACGACGTTTTTTACTGTCGCTAAAAGTAATGCCCGCCTTGTCGGCATAGGAGTAGGTTTTGCCGTCGGCCAGCCCCGGTGCATTACTAGTGCTACTGAGCAGCAAGAAAACTTTTACTGATACCACGTCTTCCCACTCTGCGGCCGAGGCTGGCAGTTCAACAAAAGCGGCATTGGCTCCATCGGCATTGGCAACACCATCCCCTGAGCGGTCGATGCCATAGACCAACTGGAAATCGTCAACCCCCTCAACTAGGGGTTCCACGGTGTAGGCACCGTTAATCAGGCTTAGGCGGTTAAACACATTGTTAGTGTCGACAAAATAAATATCCTGGTGATACTCGCGAATGGCGGCAACCGTGGCGTCATCTTTTTCCAGTAGGATAAAGTTGTCACTATTGGCACCCGTATCCAGCACTGCAGCGGTTACTGTCTCTTGCAGATAGTGTTTATTGTCATCCAAGCCTGCGGTGGTGTTGACCGAGGTGGTATCTGCACGACGAATCAGCAGCACATCTGTGCCGGTTAACAAAACATCTGTATTACAGGTTGTGTCGCCGGCGGCCACGCCATCCCAACCGAATATCGGGTAATTCATACCATTGCGCAGACTGGTCGAGGATAATACGCAGGCATCGGGCTGCGCTGTCACCGTGTCGTCAACATAGTCTTCCAGACGGCCATAGAACCCAGCCAGTTGCAGTTCGCTGCTTAACAGCTTGGTCAGGTAGCGGCCATTTTCGACCATCTCACTGGTCAGTTCGAGCTCTCTAGCGGTGCGTGAGGAGTTGAGGGTGACATCGAGAATCGCCCAGGAAAGAATTATACCCAGGGCCACGGCGATCAATAATTCGACCATGGAAAATCCCGACTGCTGCTTGTTGGATCTGTGCGCGTAATAGGGGGCGTAATAGGGGGCGTATCTGCTCATATTCAACTATCCAGTGTCGGGGTGCGCAACAAATAGGTTACCGCGCGACGCATTTTGCTGGTGGCGCCACCATAGCTAGCGGATCCACAGTTGGTGCTGGTGGGCGCAATGGTTTCCACCAGGCCCTGCCAGACCACAGAAATACTGTAGGTTTCATTGACGCTGTCATAGACAATGCAGCCCCGAGCGTTGAGCAATCCACCGACGCTAGTGCCATCAATCACTTCACCTGTGCCCTTTAACAGATCACTCCATTCATTGACTGCATCGACTACCTGAGCCTGGGTCTCGGCAGTGCCGTAACTTGAACAGGTGTAGGAACCGGAAAAGCCGGTACCGACTTCCACCGTTGCCAGTCCATAACAGCCCTGAGCCAGAGGGTTGGAGCGAATCTGATCGACCATATAGTCGACCAGATTGAGGGCATAGACACGCTGATAGACTTCAAGTTGGGCTTTTTGTGCGCGATTTTGCAGCGACGCATAACCGAGTAGCCCGACGGAAAAAACCAACAGTGTAATCAGCACCTCAATCAGGCTAAAACCGCGGCTACTGTGGCGCCTCGATCTAACGTCGAAGGTTCTCAGTTTAAATCGACTATTAGTCATACCAGCTGGCATTTTTTTGTCCCAGGTGATTAACCGTTAAGGTGTCGCTGCCCGCCTGTGGCGTGCCAGCAATGGGTGCTGCCTGCAGCGTAAAGGTCGGCGGCGAAGCGGTGTTATCGACGGCGCCTATGGTCACTGTGTAATTGTCGCTGACGCGGACAATAGGCGTGCTGCCGAGTGCAGTGAGCGTGGCGGAGTAGGTGCGGGTATCAAGAATAAATTGATGTTGCAGACTAGAGACTTCGAGTAGGTATTGTTGCGCGGCGGCGCGGTTGTTGCGCACTATATGTTGCTGATAACTGGGATAGGCGACTGCTGCCAAAATCGCCACAATGGCGACCACGATCATTAATTCAAGCAGTGAAAATCCTGCGGTTTTTGGTTGGTTCTTCATGATCCATTTAGCTCCCTGTTTAGCTCCCTGTTTAGCTCCCTATTTAGCTCCCTGCTTAGCTTCCTCTAGCTCTCTGCTAACTCCCTATCTGCAACTTTAGTGCTCTGAGTCCAAAACAACAGTTCTCTCAGATTAACGGTAATAAATATCAGACTAACGTCGCGCCAAGTATTCTATTTGAGCTCTTTAACGGGTCTCTAGCTGCTTTCTAGGTACTGGGACAGACTATTTTTGCACCGCCAGTATCATCGTAACCATCACCATCGGAATCACTGGACAGGCGAATACGGCCACTGCGAAAGACAATCACCTGACGCCCGTAATCAACGGTTTGATTTGTCGAACAGACTTCAAGGTTACCCAACTCAAGGGCTTCGCCATTGCGCGCAAAACGAATATAAGGACGAGCAAAAGAAGCGGACATCTGCAGGGCAATGGAGTTGATATCAATGTCCTGATGTAAGCTGTCACCGGCGTTGAAACCATTGCTAAGATCAGGGTCGAAAAATACCAGTAGACGCAGACCACCGGTGCTAACACAGCTGTTTAATGCGTTGACGGTGCAGACAGTCAAAATTTGGCGCTGGGATAGCGCTAGGCCGCGAGCCAACTCCAAGGCATTGCGCACCTGCACTGTCTTTTGGCTTATGGCGCGCTTTTGCGCAAAAAGAGTAAATGACGGCACAGCAACAGCCAACAAAATGGCGGCGATGGCGACGGTGACCATTAGTTCGATAATGGTAAATCCGCGCGAAAAGGCGAAGCGGTTCATACCTAAACTCCTGACAGTAATATCACTGTAAAAAAACGGATATGCTTTTAACCTGCCATTAAAGGATAGCAGCTAATCTGGAGTAGACTAATTTGTCTCGGAAAGTTGCGATTGAATCGATATTAATCAACTGGCAGAACTGCTTTCAGCCTGGCCCTAAGGGCTGCCAAAATCACAGACTCATGCCCAACCATAAATAGGTAATCATACTGAT
>CAWLBR010000066.1:0-11740 GCA_963855085.1 Gammaproteobacteria bacterium | reverse complement strand
AGAGCACGATCAGCCGCATCAAGACCATCGGCGATTTTCTTCTGTCGCTCTTCCATTGACTCAATAATAACCGGCCAGACAAACTTCATGCAGAACCACACGAAGAATGCAAAGGTTACCATTTGGCCAAAAAGCGTTAGATTAATATTCACGCCATTACCTCGTTAAACACTCGTTAAACAATGGATTAACTTTCGCTAACCGGTTTGTTACGCGCCAACACCTGGAGCAACAACAAAGATCAAGTACATCGCGATACCAACACCAATAATAGGCACAGCATCGATCAGACCAGCGAGCAGGAACATTTTACCTTGCAACATTGGGCCGAGCTCTGGCTGACGAGCTGTAGCTTCGATCAACTTTCCGCCCAACAAACCCATACCAACGGCCGCTCCCAACGCGCCCAATCCGAGCATAATTGCCGCAGCAATGATTACTAGTTCCATCGTAGACTCCTGAATTCAGTCATTAAAAAATTTACAGTAAGATTAGTGGTCTTCATGCGCCATGCTTAAATAGACGACAGTAAGAACCATGAAAATAAATGCTTGCAGGGTAATAACCAAAATATGGAATACAGCCCAGCTCCATTGCATTAACCCTCCACCCAGAGCAAACACACCGCCGCCGATGGCCATAAACGCCATACACAGCAAGACTGTTTTACCCGTAGATACTTTCCCTTTGAGATTTAACCAGCATACGCCAACGACCAATACAAAGATCACTAACCAAAATAAGGCGCTGGTTTCTTCGCCAAAGAGTTGTGCGTGCAGTCCGCCAGATACAAGACCAGCTCCTGCGCCCGCCGCAAACATAGTTGCGATCAGGATAAAGATCATTTCGCCGGCATACATGTTGCCGAATAGCCGAAGACCCAATGAAAAAGGTTTTGCCAACAGGCCAACAGTTTCCATAAACAGGTTAATCGGAATAAATGCCCAGTGATTGAAAGGGTGCATAGTCAGCTCTTTAACAAAGCCGGTGCCCTTAATTTTAAAGGAGTAGTAAACCATGAGGATAAAGACGGCCAAGGCCATACCCAGGGTAACGTTAGGATCTGTCGATGGCACCACTTTTTGGAAGTGCACACCAGTCAGGGCCAACAGTGACGGAATCAAATCAACTGGCAGTAGATCCATCAGATTCATCAGGAAGATCCAGACGAAGATGGTGAGTGCCAGTGGAGCGACCATTTTGTTGCGGCCGTGAAAGCTGTCTTTTACCTGACCATCGATAAACTCAACAATCAGCTCTACAAAGTTCAACCAGCCAGAAGGGACGCCGGTGTGTGCTTTTTTCGCAGCACGTAAAAACATCAAACAAAACAGCGAACCCAAACCAATTGACCAGGCCATGGAATCCACATGAATTGCCCAGAAGCCCATATCGACGGCTTCTTGAGAACTGTGTGCAAAGCCCCAGCCTGTATCGGGATGATTCCCGTAAACCAGGTTTTGGAGGTGATGCTGAATATACTCAGTCGTGCTTGCGGGGTTTTCGCCTGCCATCTGTGTCTCTCAACTGGTTGTTGCTCAATATTGAATCGAGCGTTACTGTTAGTTACATGTGTTACTTAATATGTGCCTAGCGCTTTAAGATTGTAAAAACCAAAAACCACTGCACCAAAATCATTATTACAAAACTACTAAACAGCGCGCCGACACTAAGTGGGTTGACCATCAAAAAGGTTGCGGTAAACAGCACGGCGGACAAAACCACCTTTCCTGTCTCTCCCCAGTACATCGCACTGACAATCGACTGTACTCGTCTAGCACC
Source organism: Gammaproteobacteria bacterium (assembly GCA_963855085.1). Classification (GTDB taxonomy): domain Bacteria; phylum Pseudomonadota; class Gammaproteobacteria; order Pseudomonadales; family Porticoccaceae; genus HTCC2207. Next base: position 9,958 of record CAWLBR010000066.1, on the reverse strand, counting down.
TGCAAATCTAAAGGCCTGCCGGGCAAACCAAGCTTGCGGGAAAACCTGAATTAAACCGCCAAGCAGTACCGAGTAGGCTATCACCGTATTCCATCCCAACAGTGCCGCTGAAGCAGGTAGCAATAGAGCTAGCTGATAGAGCGCAACCTTGTTAATGGCGGGTAATGAAATGGTCGTCATCGTATCTCTTCGACACCTTTTCTCGCTTATCTTCTTGCTGCTCTTGTGGGCAAGGCTAATTGGCCCATCCTCAAACGCTGCGCATTATAGGTATAGTGCTGGCGATATTCAATAAGGTATCGAGCCAATATGGTGGAAATTGGTCAGCTAGATAGTCCCAGCTGAGAACTTATTTGAGATGATCGAGAATCCCATCCAATTCATCGACGCTGCTGTACTTAAAAATCAGCTTGCCGGCACCTTTAACGCTGTGCTGAATGATCACAGGAACACCGATCTTTTCAGAGATATCATTCTCCAGCCGTTTAATATCTGGGCTGGTCTCGGCCTCAGCAACTGGTGGGCTGATATCCCCAGACTGGAGCTTTTTTACCAAGGCTTCGGTTTGACGCACTGTCATGCTGGTGCCCGCGACGGTTCGCGCCGCATTGATCTGGGCAATGCCGTCAAGGGCGAGCAAACATTTGGCGTGACCTAACTCCAGGTCACCGCGCTCCAGTAGCTTTTGAACTTCTAGCTCAAGACTGGTGAGGCGCATAAGATTGGTCACCGCTGAACGGGATTTACCTACAGCGTCTGCAACCTGCTGCTGAGTGAGCTGGAATTCCTGCTGCAATCGCTGCAGTGCCAGACTCTCTTCCATGGCATTTAAGTCTTCACGTTGAATATTCTCGATCAGCGCCATAGCGATGGCCGCTTCGTCAGTGACCTCGCGAACGATCACCGGAACCGTATCTAGGCCGACCTGTTGCGCGGCACGCCAGCGGCGCTCTCCGGCAACAATTTCATACTGCTCACCAGCCAGCGGGCGAACCACCAAGGGCTGCATAATGCCCTGACTGCGAATGGAGTCAGCGAGCTCTTCAAGGGCTTCGGCATCAAAGTCCCGGCGCGGCTGATACTTACCGCGCTGCAACAGTTCTACAGGTAATTCTCGCAACTGACCATGAGCCGCACTTGAGGTTGGCGCATCAAAGGCATCAAAGTCCGTATCATCGGTCATGCCGAGCAGCGCATCCAAGCCCTTACCTAAACTCTGTCTTTTTGTGGCCATCGGTTTATTGTCCTGCTGTTTCGGGTTGCTGCTGCTCAGGATCCGCTTTGGCCTGGCGCAGAATTTCCCCTGCAAGAGCCAAATAGGCGAGCGAGCCTTTTGAGTTTCTATCATAGGCCAGAGCAGGTAAGCCATGACTTGGCGCTTCGGCGAGACGAATATTGCGTGGAATACTCACCCGGTAAACGCGATTGCCAAAATATTTTCGCAGCTGAGCAGAGACCGCATTAGTAAGGCTATTGCGCGGGTCATACATGGTGCGCAAGATACCCTCGATGCGAAGACTGGGGTTAATCAATTTGGCGATTTGTTTGATCGTATTGTTAAGCGCCGACAGGCCCTCAAGGGCATAGTACTCACATTGCATGGGAATAATCACGCCATCGCTGGCAACCATTGCATTGACTGTGAGCATATTTAACGAGGGTGGACAGTCGATAATTATATAGTCGTAGTTGCTGGCGACACGCTTGAGCGCATGACGCAACCGTGTCTCGCGACCAATTTCTTGCATCAACTCTACTTCAGCCGCTACCAGATCATCGTTGGAGGGCAGCAGGTGAATTTTCGCCTTGGGGCAGGGAACAATCACTTCTTCAATGGCGACCTTTTCGGTGAGCACATGATAAACACTGGTTTTGCATTTATGTTTATTGACGCCAACACCCATGGTGCTGTTGCCCTGGGGATCCAAATCAACCAATAGAACGCGCTGCTTGTAAGCCGCCAGTGACGACGCCAAGTTAACGCTAGTCGTGGTTTTACCCACTCCACCTTTCTGATTTGCGATTGAAATTATTCTCGCCACTGGACTAACCTTTATGCTGTTTTATCGTTGTACTTTCATCATTGTAATGCGGGTTGCGGCTAATCACGATTAAGTGACGCTCGCCATCGACACCCGGCACCTGCAATATATGGGAAGCATCGACCTTATAGTCTTTGCCAACCTCACTCAACTCCGATTGCGGAAATTTTCCTTTCATTGCCAAAAACAGACCCTTAGCGCCCAGCAGGTGAGAACACTTATCCACCATATCTGCAACCGAGGTAAAGGCACGGCTCAATACCGCATCATAGGTCACCTCAGGTAGATGCTGCTCGACCCGAGAATTAATCTCGGTGAGATTACTTAGCCCTAGATCGCAGCGCGCCTGAAACAAAAATCGGGTTTTCTTACCGTTGCTGTCAAGCAAGGTGAAATCTCGGTCTGGGCACATTATGGCCAGCGGTATGCCGGGCAAGCCTGCACCGGTTCCCACATCAATTAATCGGTCGCCAACCAGATGAGGCAGCACCGTGAGACTATCCAACAGGTGCAGTTTTATCATCTGCCCAGGATCACGAATGGCGGTCAGGTTGTAGGCTTTATTCCAGGTGATCAGCAGTTGCAGGTAGGCGAGTAGCCTGTCCCGCTGCTCAGAGCTGTATTCCACGCCCATCGCCTGCATACCCGCTTCAAGGATAGGGGCCAGATGCGCTTCAACGGGCAATTTAAGCGGCATGTTTTTTCAACTGCACGATTAATAATGAAATAGCAGCCGGGGTAACACCGGGGATTCTGCTCGCTCTGGCCAATGTTTCAGGTGTGGCTTCAGAGAGCTTTTGCTTTACCTCATTGGACAGACCTTTGATCGACTGATAGTTAAAATCAACCGGAATTCGGGTTTTCTCATGGCGCCGCAGTCGATCGACCTCGTCCTGCTGGCGAGTAATATAACCTGAATACTTGGCGTCGATTTCCACCTGCTCAGCAATTTTATTGTCTACCTGATGCTCTGGGTAGAGAGAGCCAATAATCTTATAGTTAATCTCAGGTCGCTTAAGTAACTCGAACAGGGAGTACTCATGGGAGAGTTTATTTTCAATATGCGCTGAAAGCTTTTCCGCGGTGTCACTGGCCGGTTGAATCCAGGTGCTTTTTAAGCGCTGACGCTCAAGCTCAATCGCTTCACGCTTTTCACTAAACTGCTTCCAACGATCGTCATTGACCAGACCCAGCTCGCGGCCTTTTTCTGTGAGACGCATATCGGCATTATCTTCCCGCAGCAGTAAGCGGTACTCGGCGCGACTGGTAAACATTCGGTAGGGCTCCGTGGTGCCCATAGTGATCAGATCGTCCACTAAAACGCCAATATAGGCTTCGTCGCGACGGGGACACCAGCTCTCACGACCTTGAACCTGCAGTGCAGCGTTGGCTCCGGCTAGCAAGCCCTGTGCCGCTGCTTCTTCATAACCGGTTGTGCCATTGATTTGACCGGCAAAAAACAGACCGTTAATGGCTTTAGTTTCCAGCGAATATTTAAGGTCTTGAGGGTTAAAGTAATCGTATTCGATCGCATAGCCTGGGCGAGTAATATGGGCATTTTCAAAACCGACTATGGAGCGCACCAAGGATAACTGCACGTCAAAGGGCAGGCTTGTGGAGATACCATTGGGATAAAGTTCGTAGGTATTTAACCCTTCAGGCTCAATGAAAATCTGGTGTTGGTTTTTATCGGCAAAACGCACCACTTTATCTTCGATTGAAGGACAGTATCTAGGACCAACCCCGTCAATTACACCAGTGTAAAGCGGCGATCGATCCATACCACCTTTGATAATTTCATGGGTCTGGCTATTGGTGTACGTTATCCAGCAGCAGGTTTGTTTTGGGTGTTGAGCAACTGAGCCTAGGTAAGACATAACCGGCTCTGGTTGATCGCCCCACTGCTCCGGTAGCAGGGTAAAGTCCACGCTTCGCGCATCAATTCGCGGCGGAGTGCCTGTTTTAAGTCGCTCAACGCGAAAGGGCAGTGATCGCAAACGCTGGGAGAGATTTAGCGCTGGAGGGTCTCCGGCGCGGCCAGCAGAATAATTCTCCATGCCTATATGGATTTTCCCCGCAAGAAAAGTCCCTGCAGTAACCACCACAGTCTTGGCTTTAAAAGTTAAGCCCATCTGAGTTACTACGCCTGTAGCCCGGTCACCCTCAATAATTAGATCATCGACGGCCTGTTGAAAAATGGTGAGGTTTTGCTGATTTTGAAGTATGTCCAGGATTGCAGCTTTGTATAGAACACGGTCAGCCTGAGCTCGAGTGGCACGCACTGCTGGGCCTTTGCGCGAATTAAGCACCCGGAACTGTATGCCACCAAGATCCGTGGCTTTAGCCATTGCACCGCCTAGGGCGTCGATCTCTTTGACTAGGTGGGTCTTGCCTATACCGCCTATAGCTGGGTTGCAGGACATCTGCCCCAGAGTTTCAATGTTGTGGGTCAGCAACAAGGTGTTGCACCCCATGCGCGCTGCAGCAAGGCAGGCTTCAGTGCCGGCATGGCCACCGCCAACAACAATCACATCAAAACTATCAGGGTAATTCATAAAGCTTAATCAAGTGGCAAATTAATGGTCGGCCATTATACGTTCCCATGATCAATGTTTTGTTACTTTATTTTGTCCCCTTATTTTATTAACTTATTAAGTAATTATTTATATATATAGTGAGTAGAGATTATTGTTGTTGTTATTAGCTAGGCTGTGTTTTGGGGATAAGTCAATAAAGCCGATTAAAAACAGTTTGTTAGAGGTGTATTTCTATGTATGACACTGTTAGTGGAAAATGATTTGAACTGTATTGCGGGTGTGTAACGATGTATAGATATTGGCCTGTTTTTCAAAGTAGGCTGTTTAAGGCGTTTACTGTGGATAGATAAAAATTTTATCCACCTGTTAATCACAGGTTAGTGTTTTCGGAGCAATATTTTACTGACTGACTCTTTTTGTGGCAGGTTTTTAGGCACTAGCTGGGGATATCCTGTGTGAACTCTGGGGGTAGGTGAGTTTTTCTTTATCGTCCTCGCTATCACCGTCTTTACTGTCTTCTTGTCAGTACTCTATATAAGGTAATAAGAAGGCAATTACGGGGTTTTTTCAATTAAGCATTGAATCGAGGTGTGAATTTCATTAAACTCCCGCGCCCTGACCAACTACTACCTTAGGTAACAGCAGGTACTACAGTTGGCACAAGTGAATTTTAGCTATTTTTCGGATTAGACGTTATGAAAAGAACATTTCAACCTAGCATAATCAAGCGTAAGCGCACTCACGGCTTTAGAGCTCGTATGGCAACTGTTGGCGGCCGTGCCGTTTTAAACCGTCGTCGCGCCAAAGGCCGTAAGCGTTTAGCTGCTTAAGTGCTTGCAGGGCTACCTATGCCCGGGGCTGCCTTCGGTAAAAATCGACGCTTACTCAAATCCTCCGATTACACGGAGGTTTTTGATAATAATAGCGTTCGGGTGGCCCACCCCAATCTCCTTATTCTCTCTGAACCCAATGGCACGGAAATGTCCCGATTGGGCTTAGTGATCGGCAAAAAAAACGTCCCCACAGCCGTTGCACGAAACAAAATCAAACGCGTAGTGCGTGAGACTTTTCGTCTGACCGAATTACCTGTGGCCGTTGATCTCGTATTTCTCGCCCGAAAAGACCTGGGTAAGCTTTCCTCAGCTGAATTGTCCGCCCTAATCCAGCAATCTTGGGGTAGACTGATCGTGCGTCTAAATAAAGAGATTAACCGCGATGCGTAGGTTGGCTGTCGGACTGATAATAGGGTTAATAAGAGCCTATCAATACTCCATTAGTCCGCTGTTGGGGTCTAATTGCCGTTTTCACCCCAGTTGCTCCCATTACGCGGAAGAAGCATTTCGTCGCTTTGGGGTCGTGAAGGGGGGTTATCTTACGCTGCTGAGAATAGTAAAATGCCAACCTTTCCATTCAGGGGGTTACGATCCGGTACTACCGGTAGAACATTCTGGTAAATCGGATACAACAGTCTCCGTTAACAATAATCACACAGAGTCATAAATCGAATGGATTGGAAGAAAAGCCTAAATATCGCGGCGATTGGTTTCGTTGCATGGTTGCTCATTATCGAGTGGAGCAATTTCCAGGACAATGCCGCGAGCCAGGCGCCGCAGCAAGAATCTGAGTTAATCATTCCACAGCCCTCCCAGTTGCCTAGCATTGAAAATCAGTCGGCTATGCAGTCGAGCAGTCAGTCAGTCAGCCAGCAAAGCAATCAGCTTGTCGATGAATTACCCACGTTGGATCAGGCGCCAGTCGCCGTGATTGAAAAACGAGTGGATACACGACTGGTGACTGTCACCACTGATACCATTGAAGTGACTATAGATACCTTAGGTGGCGACATAGTTCAGGTGAAGCTGCTCAACCATCTGACCAAAATGGCAGAGGATGGCGGCGAGCCCTTCACGTTGTTGACGCGATCGTCTACAAACGAATATATTGCCCAGAGCGGCCTGATTGGTAAAAATGGCACGGATACCCGAGAGGGACGCGCCGTTTACTCCGCCTCAGCCAGCGAGTATAGCCTCAGCGCCAATGATGCTTCATTAAATGTTGATCTAACACTTAATCAAAACGGCGTGAGACTGGTTAAGCGATTCTCCTTTAGCCGTTCCGAGTATGTGATTGGCGTTAGCTACCTGATTAATAACAGCAGCTATGACCCCTGGGAAGCGACCTTTTATGGTCAGATTAAGCGTGATTCCCATGAGCCACTGGTTGAGTCGAGCGGTGGCATACAGCCTTACTTGGGCGCAGCCTTAAGAGAGGCTGATAAGAATTTCGCCAAGCATGACTTCTCTGATATTGAAGACGACTCTGTTAAGAGTAGTATTGAAGGCGGCTGGGTGGCCATGGTTCAGCACTACTTTGTCAGTGCCTGGATTCCACCAGCGGATCAGAATAACAATTTCAGTCTGCGCAAGCTCTCCGGTCAAGATGTTTACCTGTTTGGCTTCACCGGCGAAAAGATCAATGTGGCTGCTGGATCTTACGGTGAATATAACGCCCAGTTTTATGTGGGCCCCAAAGATCAGGTCAAGCTCGAAGAACTGGCTGAATATCTTGATTTAACTGTCGATTATGGCTTCCTGTGGATGTTGGCTAAGCCTATATTTGCGGCGATGAAGTTTATTCATTCAGTTGTTGGCAACTGGGGTTGGTCGATTATTCTGCTGACCATTGGCATTAAGATTCTTTTGTATCCATTGTCAGCGGCTAGCTTGCGCTCTATGGCAAAAATGCGCAGCCTGCAGCCGAAGATGGAGCGTCTTAAAGAGACCTATGGCGATGATCGCCAAAAGATGTCTCAGGAATTGATGGGCCTGTATAAGAAAGAGAAAGTGAATCCTGCTGGCGGTTGTTTCCCGATGCTGCTGCAGATGCCCGTGTTTTTGGCGCTTTACTGGGTGCTCTTGGAGAGTGTCGAGATACGTCACTCTCCTTGGATCTTTTGGATAGACGATCTGTCAGCTAAGGATCCCTACTTTATACTGCCGCTGATAATGGGTGCCAGCATGTTGTTGATGCAAAAGCTGCAGCCAATGCCAACTGATCCAACACAGGCTATGGTCATGAAAATCATGCCAATCGCCTTTACCTTCTTCTTTATGATCTTCCCGTCGGGACTGGTTCTCTACTGGACTGTTAACAACCTGCTGTCTATGTTCCAGCAATGGTACGTAAACCGTCAGTTGGCCAGTGCCTCTGCGGCGGCCGCGGGTAAAGCGGTAAAAAAATAGCCTTATGTGATACCGGGTTAGATATAGATAGGTTATAAAACTAAAGGCCCTTTTGAGGGCCTTTTTTATCGGGGTCCTTTTGTTACGGGCTTATTATTGCGGCCTTTTTATTGAGGTGTATTTGTGCAAAACAGTTTAGACAGCATTGTTGCTATAGCGACTGCGCCAGGTCGCGGTGGCGTAGGTATTGTGCGTGTATCTGGCCCTGATATAAGTGCTTTTACTCGTGCCATAATCGGCAAAAAACTGCTGCCGCGACAGGCAACCTTCTCACATTTTAGTGGAGCCAATGGCGATGTCATCGATGAAGGGGTGGCAATCTATTTTCCCGCACCGGCGTCTTTTACAGGGGAGCATGTTCTAGAGTTGCAGGGCCATGGCGGTCCAGTGATTTTGGATGCCTTGGTACAGCGCTGCGTGCAGTTGGGTGCTAGACCTGCCAGGCCAGGAGAGTTTAGTGAGCGCGCCTTTTTAAACGACAAACTGGATCTGGCCCAAGCTGAGGCCATTGCTGATCTGATTGATGCAACCTCGATCCAGGCGGCACGCTGTGCGGTTCGTTCCCTTCAAGGTGATTTTTCACAGCTGGTTAATGACCTCGTCGAGCGCTTGATTAATATCCGGCTCTACGTTGAGGCTGCAATTGATTTTCCTGAAGAAGAGATCGACTTTCTCGCTGATGAGCGGCTGACTGCAAACCTGCAACAGTTAAGACATGATCTCACCGACACTCTGGGCAAGGCACAGCAGGGTTCGCTGCTTCGTGACGGCATGACAGTGGTATTGGCAGGAAAGCCCAATGCCGGGAAGTCGAGTCTGTTAAATGCGCTTGCTGGCCGCGATGCCGCGATTGTGACACCCAAGGCTGGTACCACCCGCGATGTACTTCGTGAAACCATAACCCTTGACGGTATGCCACTGCATATAGTGGATACAGCTGGGTTGCGTGAAAGTGATGACGAGATTGAGCTCGAGGGCATTAGGCGCGCTTGGTTGGAAATTGAGCAAGCTGATCAGCTGCTGTTTTTGGTGGATGCAAACGAAACTGATAACCCGGATCTGACTGCTATTTGGCCGGAGTATTTCGCCCGCTTTGGTAATGCGAAACAGCCCATAACAGTAGTGTTAAATAAGATCGACGAGTCTGGCCACAGTCCTGGAAGGCTGGCTGATGACTCGAATAGCTTTGCTATCTCGGCGAAGCATAAGGCTGGTCTCGATCAGTTGGTGGCTTTTCTGCAGTCGAGTATGGGGTTTGAGGAGCGCAGCGAAGGCGTGTTCTCTGCCCGTCGCCGTCATCTCGCTGCCCTAGAAAAAGCCCTTGAGTTAGTGATTGTTGGGCAGCGACAGTTAAGTGGCAGTGGCGCTGGTGAGTTACTCGCCGAAGACCTTCGGCTGGCGCAAGCTCATCTCTCTGAAATTACAGGGGTGTTCACCTCTGATGACCTGCTGGGGCATATCTTTTCGTCGTTTTGTATTGGAAAGTGACTTGTTTCTTAGCTCGAGTCACTTTCGGATATTTTGACTGCTGGCTAACCTTCAATAGACGCCGGGATAGCGCCTTACGCACTGGTTTTATACTGGTTATATACAGCTTATCCACAGATGTTGGTTAAATATTAACCATATCTTGTTTGTTTCCCTGTGAATAAAAATAAGTTTGATATTCCATAAGCTATTGAAATATATATATTTAATATTTAAGTGTGAAAATTGTCACATTTTTTCAGTGTGGATAAATCTGAATTAGGCGTATAGACTCCAAAGCTGTTAAAAACTCAGTGACATGCAGCTCTTATTGCGGTCTGAGCCTGTGTATAAGAATAAAAAATTTGATTCGTTGACGGCCTGCCGTAATCGAATTGTTTAGTTAGCGATTACAGTGCTGATATTAAGGCTCTGCTGTCATTTTACTCTGTAGAATTTTGGGGTTCGCATTGAATCAAGAAACAAAATTAGTTGGCTTAAATCCGATTGCAGGGCATGGAGCGTTGAATCTAACAGGTGGTGAACAGTTGATCGATGAAAGTGCCCTCGAAGTGGTTTGGGCTGGTTGTACCCAACAATTAAGTGATGAGTTGCCGGCCCAGCAGTTTAATACCTGGATTCGGCCTCTGCGGGCTCAGTTGTTTATTGA